>JAQUXD010000147.1 GCA_028692535.1 Eubacteriales bacterium
CAGGGTGTTATCAATAAAGAGGATATCGCCGGCGAGATCGGAGATCTGCTGTCCGGGAACGTTCCGGGACGGCAAAGTGATCAAGAGACCACCATTTTCGATGCGACAGGCCTGTACATCCTGGATCTGGTCGCCGCCAAGACCGCCATCACCAAAGCCAAAGAAGCTCATGTCGGCATGGAAGCCGACATGTAAGAGGAGGAAGTAATGGAATTAAAAGATTTTTTGATCGAACAATGGCTGAATCCCATGGATTCCAAAGCCAAGCATAATTTAGGCTCCAGCTGCGTCAAAGCCATGACCATGGACGAGCTGTTCCGGGTCACCGGACAGGACGAAGAAGCTTTCCTGAAGGAAATGAGCACGATGAGCCTGCACTACCACCACGGAGACTCTACGGGATCACCAAGGGTTAAGAAAGCCGTCTGCGGCTTGTATCCCAAGGGAAACGTAAAACCCGAGCACGTGATGATGGTACACGGCGGCACCGGCGCCAACGACATCGTCATCTGCGGCCTGATGGAGCACGGCGATAACATCGTAGTTGTCAAGCCCACGTATCAGCAGCAGTACGACATCCCCAAATCTCTGGGCATGGAGACAAGAGAACTCATGCTGAAAGAGGAGGAAGACTATATCCTGAACATGGATGACCTCCGGGAAATGGTAGATAAGAACACGAAATTGATTGCTCTGTCCAACCCCAACAATCCCACAGGGCAGACGTTGTATGACAAAGAACTGAAAGAGCTCGTAGAGATCGCCAAGTCCGTGGACGCCTATATCCTGTGCGATGAGATCTACAGAGGCATGGACGAAGAATATATGCCTTCCATCATGGATTACGGCTACGACAAGTGCATATCCATCAGCAGCATGTCCAAGATGTTCTCCATGGCCGGCACGCGAATCGGCTGGATCGTTGCGAAGGATGAGTACGCTTACAGGAACTTCGAAAACAGAAGATCCTACAACACCATCTGCTGCGGAATCATGGATGAAAACGTCGCTTCCGTCGCACTGGAAAACTACGAAAAAGTCTGGGCACGGGCGAGAAGCATCCTGGTTCCCAACAAGAAGATCGTCTATGACTGGATCAACGCGCATCCCCATCTCCATGTGCGGGGCGATGCCAAGGGTACCACCTGCCTGGTCCGCTACGACTATGACATCGAGTCCACCGCCCTGGCGGTGGATGCCATGGAAACGGCGCAAATCCTGTTCTGCCATGGCGCTTGCTTTGAAATGCCCGGCTATATCCGTATCGGTTACGGCGCCTTCGGGGATCCGCAAAAACTGCGCGAAGCCTTGGCGGCACTGGGAGAATACCTGAAGAAGTACGAACAATAAGAACGACTGTCACTGCCGCTGCCTCGATTGCAGCAATAGAGATCCCCGGTCTGACAGCAGACCGGGGATCTTTGGTTTCAGCGCCGGTACGCCCTTCTATCCATGCTCACACCCGATCTCGGTGATCACTTCATGCAACCGAAAATCCCGATAAGAATCCGTTGCCGCCGATTCCAACCGCTGGATTTCGAAAGCCACGCCTATGGTGAAGGCCTGCCTGCACCTGGGAAGATATCTGTCATAATATCCGCCGCCCCATCCGATCCGTCTGCAGGCATCGTCGAACGCCACACAAGGGACCAGGACCACATCGATAATCTCCGGCGGGATGTATAAAGATGCATCCTCTCTGGGCGTCTGGATCCCGAAAACTCCGACGGTCCACCCTTCGGGCGTACCGGGCTGATAAGCTTCCATTCGGCCGTCTTCGTAAGACACGGGAAAGGCCAGTGTCTTTCCTTTTTTTATCATTTCATCATGAAGCATCGACAAGTTTAGCTCTGAGTCAAAAGCCATGTAGGACAGTATGACCGATGCGCTGTTCAGCGCAGAATGCGCGGCCAGTTTCTCGCAAACCATCCGACTGCCTGCCGCTCTTTCGGCTTCGGTCAAAGATTCTCGGGCCGTTTTCGCCGTTTGTCTTTGTATTTGCTTTTTGACGCGCAAATCGATGCTCATGGATTCTCCCGATCAGAAGTCCTGCCTGATTAAAAAATTATAGTATAGATCCCAACACATGGCAATAGATGCAATTGGACCGCTCTGTTTGCCGGCTGTCGGATCCCTTGAGAAATCATCTGGAAGAGAACGGAAAAACTGATATACTGTATATCATATCAACCAGAGTGACGGTGGATCGGACGCAGGATGTTTCTTTTTGAATTTCCCCAAAACCTGATCGGAGCGCTTGCGTTCCGACATGTGGGCGGAGCCTGGGGAGCAGTCACTTTCAGCCGATTCATCTTTGCCGATGATCGCTGTTACGATTCGCCCCTGATCCGCCACGAATACGGGCACCGACTCCAGTCCGCGCTTCTGGGCCCCCTTTATCTTCCGGTGATCGGGATCCCTTCGCTGATCTGGGCGCTTCTGTTCAAAGGGTACCGTACCAGGCGGCAAAAGAACTACTTCGGGTTCTATACCGAAGCTTGGGCCGACAGATTGTCTAACAGAGATCTCGGATGAGATCCTCCATCACCTCGTCGCTGTAGTCCGACTGAGGCAGGCATCGCTTCCGGAACAGCTTGTCCACCGTATCGAAGTATTCCTGCTTCGACCTAAATAAGGGTGTAAACTCCTTCAGAACACCCTTCGCTTTTTCTCCGTCGTTCAGCAGCAGTTCCACCGCCATGGAGGCCAGATACTTCGCCCCGAGAACGTAGGCGATATCCGGGTCGGCGATCTTGTAGTCCGCTCCGTGGGCAGTCCCCGTGATCCCGGCAATAGAAGTCTCCAGCACCGGCATGAGCGAAGAGATATCTCCCCAGTCCGTGGAACCGGTGTCGTGGCCATCCTCGTCCATTTCTTCCGGTCTGACCAGCGTGCTTCCCACTTCCCTTGCCAGCGTCCGAAGCCTTTCATCGTAGGCCGCTGGCAGGTAGCCCGGCAGGTCTTCGATCTCCACCTTCGCACCCATGGCTGCGGCAGCGCCCACCAGGGCCCGATCTACCCGAACACCCGCCGTAAGCATGTCCTTAAGCGTTTTCCCCCGGACAAAGGTCTCCATACGCACATCCCCGGGGATCACGTTCACGATGTCGCCCCCTTTGGTGATGATGGGATGGACCCTGATGTATTCCTCTTCCCGAAAGGTCTCCCGGATGGCATTGATGGCCATCAGTCCCAGGTTTGCCGCATACAGGGCATTGATGCCTTTGTGGGGCGACGTGCCGGCATGGACCGGCTTTCCGAT
>JAQUXD010000148.1 GCA_028692535.1 Eubacteriales bacterium
GCGCCGGGCACGATCTCGAAGGTCATGCGCTCGAAGGTGGTGATCTCCCCGTCCACGGACACGTTCATGGGTTCGTAGGCTTCGATGGAAAGCCGTTTGCAGGTCTTGTATATAATATACGGTGCAAACCGGGGGTCGTCAAGGTGCGTCCCCTTCCGGTAGCCGGCCAGCATTTTGAGAATCTTGACGCCTTTGATCGGCCGCACGACGCATACATCGATCTTTCCGTCGGATACGGAGGCATGGGGGGCGCTGCGAAAGCCGCCGCCGCAGTAGCTGCCGTTGGCGATCCCGGCCAGGAAGAGCTCTTCGTCCACTACGGTGCCGTCATCCAGCTCCAGCAGCATCCGATAGGTCTTTCCCCTGGAGAGGACTTTGACCACGCCGGCCCCGTAGGCCAGGCTGCCTTTCAGGAGCGGGTGCTTCTTCAGGTGCTCCACCTCGGCCACGACATCGCAGTCCACGCCGATGTTGATCATGTTCACCGCGTAGGTGTTGCCGGTTCGGACGGCGTCGATAGGCGCAGCCTGTCCTTCCAGTTGTCTTCCGATGTCGCTGAAAAAGGGCTCGTTTTCGTAATTGCGGGAAAAGTCGTTCCCGGTGCCACAGGGCACAAAGGCCAGTTCGGCGTTGGGGTGCCCCACGATGCCGTTGAGCACGTTGTTGAGGGTCCCGTCTCCGCCGCAGGCGTAAAATCGGATGTGCGCTCCGCTTTCGGCCTGCCCCATGGTGTATTCGACGATCTCATCTGCCGATTCGGTCAAATGGATCTCGAAGTTCGCGTCCGCGTCGATACAGGCTTGCCGGATTTTCGGTATCAGGTCTTTTTCGGCCCGCCCGTTTCCTGCCGCAGGATTTACCAGGAATAGATGCTTCATAGAATCGTCCTTGCTTCTCCGGGCTTCCGGATTTTTTGCACAGTTGAAAGTATAGCACAGGGGTTTGAAAAGCTCAAGGCAAAATTGGGGCTTTCTTACGATAGTACGGCATGGATCAGCGGACGGGGTTCCGGCCGGTTTTCGCCGATGACGAAGGCTTCGCCGGTTTCTTGAATGCCAAGCTTCAGCTTTTCGGGATCGTCGGCAGAAAGGACGGCCAGGGTGTCCCCTTTTTTGACGGGATCGCCCACTTTCTTTTCCAGCACCAGACCTGCGGAAAGGTCGATGCTATCATCCTTCGTTTTGCGTCCCGCTCCCAGATGCTGGGAAGCCAGGCCGATGCGGTCAGCTTCGATTTGGGACACATAGCCGTCGGATTTTGCGATGCACGGAGCCGAATGAAGGGCCTGCTTGAACCCGGAAGGGTCTGAGAGCACCGAAATATCGCCTCCCTGGGCTTTGACGAATCGCTTGAGGGTCTCGAAGGCTGCGCCGCTGCTCAGCGCTTCTTCGGCCATTTTTTTGCCCTCTTCGGGTGTTTGGGCTTTTCCTCCTGCAAAGATCATGTGACCGGCCAGAGAAAGACAAAGCTCCTGGATGTCTGCAGGGCCGTTTCCCTGCAAGGTCTCGCAGGCTTCGCTCACTTCCAGGCTGTTTCCTACGGCCCGGCCCAAGGGCTGATCCATGTCGGTGATCAGCGCTACGGTGGTCTTCCCTGCGTTCTTTCCGATCTCCACCATCAGGGCACCCAGTTCCCGGGCGGCCTTCTCGGTTTTCATAAAAGCGCCGCTGCCGCACTTGACGTCCAGCACGATAGCCTGGCTGCCCGAGGCCAGCTTTTTGCTCATGATGCTGGCCGAGATCAGGGAGACGTTGTCCACGGTGGCGGTGACGTCCCGGAGGGCGTAGAGTTTCTTGTCTGCGGGGGCGACGTCGGCGGTCTGGCCGATGATGGCCATGCCGGAGGTCTGGACCGCCGCGATGAATTCTTCTTCGCTGAGCTGGACCCGAAATCCGGGAATGGCTTCCAGCTTGTCGATGGTCCCGCCGGAAAAGCCCAGGCCGCGGCCGGACATCTTGGCCACGGTGACGCCGCAGGCGGCGGCCAGAGGGGCCACGATCAAAGAGGTCTTGTCTCCCACCCCGCCGGTGCTGTGCTTGTCCACTTTGACGCCGGGCAGCGCCGACAGGTCGATCACATCCCCGGAGGCCAGCATGGCGTCGGTGAGGGCAAAGGTCTCTTCCTTGTCCAGGCCTTGAAAGCAGATGGCCATGAGCAGCGCCGAGGTCTGGTAATCGGGAATGGTATCGTCGGAAACGCCCCGGATGAAGAAGACCAGTTCTTCCCGGGTAAGTGTTTCTCCGTCCTTTTTTTTCTGGATCAGTTCCACCATATTCATTATTTCAGGATCTCCTTTATAAAGCTGGTTCCGATGGAGGTCTTCTCCTTGATCTCCAGGTAGTCCAGGATCGTGGCGGCGATGTCGGCAAAGCTGTTTCGGGTCCCCAGGTCTTTGCCGGGGACCACGCCGGCGCCCAGGATCAGCAGGGGCACGGCTTCCCGGGTGTGGTCCCAGCCCGTATGGTTGGGATCGTTGCCGTGGTCGGCGCAGAGCATCAGAAGATCCCCGGGCTGCATCGCCGCCAGGATCTCCGGCACGCGCGCATCGAATTCTTCCAGAGCTCCCGCATACCCTTCCGCGTTCCGCCGGTGACCGAACTTGGAATCGAAATCCACCAAATTCGTAAAGAGCAGTCCTCCAAATGTCTCTTTCATGGCGACCAAGGTCTTGTCCACGCCATCCTGATTGCTTTCGGTATGGACCGAACGGGTGATGCCGCTGCCGTTGAAGATATCGCTGATCTTCCCTACGGCATACACTTCCTGTCCGTTCCGGCTGATCAGGTCCAGCAGCGTGGCTTCCGGCGGTGAGACTGCGTAATCCTTCCGATCGGAAGTGCGCGTGCGCTTGCCGCTTTCGTCGATGATATACGGCCGGGCGATCACCCGTCCGCAGGACCAGGGTCCCACCAGCATCGCCCTGGCGATCTCGCACATTTCGTAAAGTCGCTCCAGCGGGATCACAGCGGTGTTGGCGGCGATCTGGAAAACGCTGTCGGCCGAGGTGTACACGATGGGCCGACCGGTTTTCTCGTGCTCCGGTCCTAAAGTCTCCAGAATCTCAGTGCCCGAAGCTGCGTAATTGCCCAGCACGGCGCAGCCGATCGCCGCCTCGTACTTCTCAATAAACTCCTTCGGAAAACCGTCGGGATAGGTCTTGAAAGGCTCTTCCGTCAGGATCCCGGCGATCTCCCAGTGCCCGGTGATGGTATCCTTTCCTTTGGAAGCTTCCCTTAACCGTCCGAAGGCTC
>JAQUXD010000149.1 GCA_028692535.1 Eubacteriales bacterium
CGATCCGCAGCGCGGTCGGGTCCGCGCCGCTTTCCATGACCATTTTCGCCGCACCCATTACCGACTGAGCCGCAAATACAAGCGCATCTTCATATCGCAAGCCCTCTTTTTCACTGGCTTTGGCTATGGCGTCAATGAACATATAGGCGTACGCCGGACTGCTTCCGCTGGCGCCGATCACAGCGTGGACCTGTTCTTCATCGTCTATTTCGATGGCTTTTCCGAAAGAAGACAAAAGTTCCATGACCGAGCGGAACACATCCGCATCCACCTTACCGTTCTGCCAGACCGCTGTCATACCTGCCAATACACCGGCAGGAGTATTGGGCATGATCCGGATGATCGGTATATCAATCCCAAGAGTCTTTTCCACCTTGTCGATCGTAATGCCGGCAGCGATGCTCATAATGGTTTTTCCGGAAAGGTCGCAGTCAGCAATCAACGGAAGAACATTGTCGTAGTGGTAGGGCTTGACGGCAATAATCGTCAGATCCGCGCGTTGTACCACCTCGGCAACGGAAGACACGATCACAGCACCCGTCAGTGCCCGAAGGTTTTCCGCAGCGTCTGCGCTCAAATCGTATATGTAGCAGTTTTGTGCTTCACAGGGATGTGCACTCGTATAGCCGCGAAGAATGGCCCCGCCCATGTTCCCGGTTCCGATCAATCCAATTTTCATGCTCTTGACTCTCCTTTTTATAATTACTATTCGGGAAGGAATACTGTAGCTTTCTCTTTTCCTTCCAGCACTCCGTTCATGATGTCTTCCTTAAATCCGTTCATGATCGCCATTGGAATCCCCACTTTATTGACGATTCTGGCGGCCGACAGCTTTGTCGCAATACCGCCGGTGCCAAAATCATTGGTCTTGCCGATTTGAATGGTTGCCTCCGCCTGGTCGATATCGCGGATCACTTCGATCAGCTTTGCGTCGAGATATTCTTTCGGATTTTTGTCGTAAACACCGTCGATATCCGACAGGATGATCAAAAGATCGGCGCCCCAAAGACTTGCCGTCAGCGCGCTGAGCGTATCATTGTCTCCGATTTTGATCTCATCGACGGTCACACTGTCATTTTCGTTGATGATCGGGACGACGCCCTCGTCTACCAATGTGAAAAGAGTGTTTCGGATATGCAGGTTCCGGCTTTGATTTCCGAAATCATCATTGCACAGCAGCATCTGGCCCACGTGCCGACCGTACTCTTTAAAAAGTTCTTTATATGCCATCATCAGTTCGACCTGTCCGATGGCGCAAAGGGCCTGTTTATAATTCATATCGCTCTTGCGTTTCCATTTGTTGATCGCGGCCGTGCCGCATACTCCGGCGCCGGAGGTGACGATCAGAATCTGTTTTCCCTGGTCCATAAACGCGACCAGTTGCTCCACCAGGTTGTGAAGCCGCTTATAGTTGACCTGCCCTTTTTCTGTGGACAGGGTGTTGCTGCCGACCTTGACGACGATTTTTCTGCTGTCCCGGATCAATCCTGCTGCATCTGTCATAGCTGACCTGCCTTCTCTGTGCTTATACGTTCAATTCAACTGTCTCATTCAATACTTCTTGATAGTCATTAAATATGTCTTTCAAGTAAAAGTCAATAAATTCCACGGTTTGCTCCGCGGCTCTTCCGATATACTTTTCAGGATCCAGCAGTGTTTCCAGCGCCTGCGCATCCAGTCCGAAAGCGGGATCTTTCGCAATATCATCCAGGAGTTCATTTTCTTTTCCTTCGTCCTTGACTTTACCTGCTGCTTTCCTGGAAAGGATCCGGATCTTTTCGTGAAGGTCCTGACGGTCCCCTCCCTTTTTTACTGCTTCCATCAGGATGTTTTCGGTTGCCATAAAAGGCATCTCTTCACGAATGTGCCGTCGGATCACGTTCGGATGCACCACAAGACCGCCGGAGATGTTTGCGCAGATTCTAAGACAAGCGTCTATGCCCAGAAACGCTTCGGGAAGAACCATACGTCGATTGGCTGAATCGTCCAGCGTCCTTTCGAACCATTGGCTCCCGGCGGTAAAGGCGCCATTGTCCGAAAGACACATCACATAGCGAGCAATCGAAGCCGCGCGCTCCGAACGCATGGGATTTCGCTTATAGGCCATGGCGGAGGATCCTACCTGCTGTTTTTCAAAAGGCTCTTCCACTTCTTTCAAGTGAGCCAACAAGCGAAGGTCATTGGTCATTTTAGATACGCTCTGGCCGATTCCCGACAGCGCAGCCAATATCGAAAAATCGATTTTTCGGGTATACGTCTGTCCTGTCAGCGGTATGCTATTGTTAAAACCCATTTTCCCGCATACCAGTTCATCCAGCTGTTTTACTTTCTCGTGCTCGCCTTCGAACAGCTCCAGGAAAGAAGCCTGGGTCCCGGTCGTTCCCTTTGCGCCGCGCATCGGGATCGTCTTTTCCAGTCGATCGATTTCCAGAAAATCAAGGTAAAAATCCTGAAGCCAGAGGGCGGTCCGCTTCCCAACGGTTGTGAGCTGCGCAGCCTGGAAGTGCGTATAGCCCAATGTGGGTTCATTCTTGTATTCCGAAGCAAACGTCGCAAGTCGGTACATCAGTTGCACAAGGCGAACGCGAATCAGGCGCAGCGCCTGCCTCAGCACGATCAGATCTCCGTTGTCACCGACATAAGCGCTGGTCGCACCCAGATGAATGATTGGCTTAGCCCGAGGACACTGCAGACCGAATGCATAGACATGCGCCATCACATCGTGACGGATCTCTTTTTCTTTTTTTTCGGCGTCCTCATAGTTGATGTCCGATACATGGGCTTTCATTTCTTCTACCTGTTCACTGACGATGGGCAGCCCCAGTTCCATCTGCGCTTCTGCCAGCGCGATCCAAAGTCGACGCCAAGTGGTGAACTTCGTATCGTTTGAAAACAGGTGTATCATTTCTTTCCCGGCATACCGGGTGATCAGCGGATGGTCGTATTGTTCGTGATTCATGCAGATGCTCCTCGTCGTTTCAGTTTAAGCAGAGTACACTTCTATTCCCGCAAGGTACGTCTTAAGCACCTTGACATTCAAAACATCTTCCACAGGTCTTTCGAACACATCCCGGTCGATCACGATCATGTCGGCGAATTTTCCGCAGGTAAGTGTGCCGGTCAGATCCTCCTGACAGATCGCATAAGGTATATTTTTGGAGAACATGCAAACCGCTTCGTACAACGAAATTTTTTCTTTAGGGTTCCAACCGCCTTCCGGTGTGCCGTCAAGATCCTGTCTTGTGGCCGC
>JAQUXD010000031.1:0-13022 GCA_028692535.1 Eubacteriales bacterium
CGCTCAAAAAGTATGCCCGTCCTTTGCTGGAAGAGATCGGTGAACAGGAGGAGGCGTACACCGAAGCCAGGCGCTTGCTGCGCATTCTGGGGTTTGTGGATGAACTTGAGGATGATTCCGTTATTGTGAACAACTCCATCATCCGTGAATTCATCGGCGGAAGCGTCATCGCATAGGAGCGCGTGAACATGAAACGTATCGGTGTGATCGGCGGTATTGCCGTGGACCTGGAAGGAAGACCCTTTGGCGCGTTGATTCCCGCGGATTCCAACCCGGGAACCGTAAGAATCTCCTACGGTGGCGTTGCAAGGAACATTGCTGAGAATCTGCATTGGATGGGAGAGAATCAGATTTCCTTCTTTTCGGCGATCGGCGGTGACGCGTTCGGAAAGGAAGCCGTCGGTTCCCTTGCCGGGATCGGCGTGGATACGGAAAGCGTCCTGACCCTGATAGAAGAGCGCACGGCGATGTATCTTTCCATTTTGGATGAAGGCGGCGAAATGACGCTGGCTTTGTCGGATATGAGTGTTCTGGAGCACATCACGCCGGGAGACATACAGACTTTCGCACTTGCGTTGAGAGGGGTCCCGGTGATTGCTCTGGACGCCAATCTGACGGAAGAGTCACTCGCTTATTGCGGCGAATGCTTTGCGGATCGGAGAATTTTCATTGATCCGGTTTCTGTGGAAAAAGCCCGCCGGATACATCCCGTGCTGTCTTGTTGCTACGCATTGAAGCCCAACCGGCTGGAAGCGGAAGCATTGGCCGGCTTCGAGATCCGAAGCGACCGGGATCTGGAGACCGCAGGTGCTTACTTTCTGAATCATGGCGTGCGAATGGTGTTTATTTCTTTGGGTAAAGACGGTGTTTTTTACATGGACGCTTCAACCTGCGGAAGAGTATATCCTCCTCGCACAGATCGACCGGTCAGCGTGACGGGCGCCGGTGACGCCATGTCGGCAGCCATTGCCGATGGAATCGCCCGGGATATGGCCATCAGGAGCATTGCAGAGAATGCAGTCCGGGCCGGCAGTTTGGCCATTCAGGTGCAGGAGCCTGTAAACCGCAGCCTTGGAGCGAATTGGACGCGTTAAAGGAGAAACGATGGAAATGAACGCATACATGGATATAACTGACGAAGTCAGGGACGCGCTGGCGGCCGGAAGGCCGGTGGTGGCGCTGGAAACCACCATCGTCTCTCACGGGATGCCCTATCCGGTCAACGTGGAAACGGCGTTGGCCGTCGAAGCCAATGTCCGCCGGAAAGGCGGTGTGCCCGCCACCATTGCAGTGATCGGCGGTCGCATCAAAGTAGGCCTGACACAGGATCAAATCGAATATCTTGCGACAGCGAAAGGTGTTCGAAAGGTTAGCCGGCGGGATCTTCCGGTGGTGATCGCTATGCAAAAGGACGGCGCCACTACGGTAGCGGGCACTATGATCGTCGCAAAGATGGCCGGTATTCGGGTGTTTGTGACCGGCGGTGTCGGAGGCGTGCATCGGGGCGCGGGAGAGAGCTTTGATATTTCTGCGGATCTGGAGGAACTGAAGCAAACCGATGTGACTGTGGTATGCGCCGGCTGCAAGAGCCTGCTGGATATCCCGGCTACCCTGGAGTATCTGGAAACCGGAGGCGTTCCCGTCATTGTATTCGGCTCCGATGCGTTTCCTGCCTTTTACAGCACTTCCAGCGGATGTGCGGCACCGTTGCGCATGGATGATCCCGCAGAGATCGCCTGCGTGATCGACCGGAAGCGAAAATTAAATCTGCGAGGAGGCCTTTTGGTTACATGTCCGATCCCGCCGGCAGACGAAATTCCCTATCAAGAAATCGATCAAATCATTCGAAAAGCCTTGGATCTGAGCGTGCAGGAAGGCATTGCCGGGAATCGGGTGACGCCGTATGTTCTTCAAAAGATCGTGGACCTTACAGACGGAAGAGCGCTGCGGGCAAATCAGGCGTTGGTGCTGAACAACGCATTGATCGGAACGGCGATTGCCGCATCTTTGTGTCGACAAAAGTGATTTCTTCTTGCAATCGGCGGATCTCTGTGGTAATGTAATAATAGGAATTGTTATTACATGCTACAGGAGAAGCAATGCGATATTCCAAGCAGCGGGAGCTGATTATGGATGCGGTAGTGTCAAACGGCCGGCATCCGACGGCAGATCAAATATACAAGACCGTCAGACAGGACAACCCCAACATCAGTCTGGGCACCGTCTATCGGAATCTCAACCAGCTGACCGACGCAGGTGAGTTGTTGCGCATCCCGATTTACGGGGCCAAGGACCGATTCGATCACAACACCCACGTGCATTTTCATTTGCAGTGTGTTTCCTGCGGCGCTTTTGTAGATTTGCCGGAGGACGTATCCGGAGACATCGTTCGCCTGATGAAACGCATTTACAGGCAAACCGGCATGACCGTCGCTCCCGAGAGTATGCAGTTTCAAGGTGTCTGTCACGCATGCGCGGAACGGCAGAGCAAAGTTACAGTCGAAGAACACTGACACAGAAGGAGGATCAAGTGAAAGAACTTAAAGGGACCAAAACACTGGAAAATCTGATGACGGCCTTTGCCGGAGAATCTCAGGCAAGAAACAAGTATAACTACTATGCGTCCAAAGCAAGAGCGGAAGGATACAACCAGATCGGAGATCTTTTCGACGAAACGGCTCTGAACGAAAAGGAGCATGCAAAGCTCTGGTTCAAGCTGGCCCACGGGATCGGAACCACGGAAGAGAATCTGCTGGATGCTGCGGAAGGCGAGAACTACGAATGGACCAGCATGTATAAAGAAATGGCCGAAACCGCCAGAGAAGAAGGCTTCCCCGAGATCGCCGAAAAGCTGGAAGGTGTTGCCGGTGTGGAAAAAGAGCACGAAAAGCGCTATAAGATTTTAGCCGAGAACGTTAAAAACGGCAAAGTATTTAAGAAAGACACCGAAGTCGTCTGGCAGTGCACAAACTGCGGACATATTTATACAGGCAAGGAAGCGTTGGAAATGTGTCCCGTATGCGATCATCCGCTCAAGCATATGATGGTCAAAAACGAGACGTATAAATAGTCATTCATCACTACCGAAACGGAAGGAGAACATCATGGAACAGAAATTTTACAGATGTGAAATCTGCGGAAACATCATCACGCACCTCAAAGACAGCGGGATCCGCGTCGTATGCTGCGGTCAGGAAATGGATGAGCTGGTAGCGGGCTCTGTCGACGCCGCCACCGAAAAGCATGTGCCCATCGTAACGAAAGACGGCAACAAGGTTGTTGTAAAAGTCGGCAGCGTGGACCATCCCATGACGCCGGAGCACTACATCGAATGGATCTGCATGGTCACCAAGGAAGGCTGCGAGGTCAAGTATCTGACACCCGAAGACGAACCCATGGCAGAGTTCATGCTCAGCGATACGGATGCGGTGGAAACGGTATACGAGTACTGCAACCTCCACAGCCTCTGGAAAGCATAAAAAACGACATATTGCTTCGTTGACCGAAGCCGTGTTCGCTCCTATTTGATATGGTTAAAAGCTTGGAATGCTGTATTTGCTTACATATTCCAGGCTTTTATTTTTCTCTTTTTCGCACAACAGATATTGCATCGCGAGGGTTTATTTTGCTTGCGATTGCAGGTATTCAGGGGATTTGAAACACCGGTTGCAAGAAGAAAGTTCAAAAAGCTGCAATTTTGTGTTATAATAAATCAGTAAATTGTACGTTATAGCTTGAATAAACTCTGTTCGAATGAACGATTCCTTGAAAGTGCAGAGTACCGCACTGTTTTTTTTAAGGAAAATGAGAAGGAGAAAGAGATGATGAAAAAAACTTTGTTAATTTTAATCGTAGCCTTTAGCATGGTCATGGCCTTAGGGGGCTGCGGCGGTACGGAAACAGGCGATGAAGTGATCACGATCACCGCAACGGATAACGGCTGGGACAGCCAAATGCTGCATAACGAAATTGCAAGAATCATTGTGACGGAGGGCTACGACAATTACGATTTCCAGCTCTCCACAGGATCTTCCACGATGAACTGGCAGGCTATGCTCGTTGGGGATGTGGATGTGGATATCGAAAGTTGGACGGATAATGTCGTCACATATCAGGATGATCTGGCAAGCGGCGCTATTGTTGAACTCGGTGTTCTCGTCGAAGACAGTGCCCAGGGCTTCTATGTTCCGAAGTATGTTATCGAAGGGGACGAAGCGCGCGGGATCGAAGCTGTCGCTCCGGATTTAAAGACTGTAAAAGACCTAAAAGATTATGCTGAATTTTTCCCGGACGACGAAGATCCGAGCAAAGGCAGGATCTACGGATCGATTCCCGGATGGATGGCAGATGAGATCCTCTACAAAAAATATGAGCTTTACGGATTGGATGAATTCTACAACTACGCACGTCTGGGAAGTGAAGCGACTTTGTGGGCATCATTGAACGCGGCGTATAACTTGGGCGAACCCTGGGTAGGGTATTGTTATGAACCGACTTGGGTGAGCGGCAAGCTCGACATTGTACTTCTGGAAGATGAGCCGTATGAGCCGGGTCTGTTTGAAGAAGGAAAAACAGGATTCCCGAAGCAGAAGCTGAAAATCGTTGCCAGCAGCGCATTGGCGGAGAAAGCACCTGACCTTATCGAGTTCTTTGAATCTTACAATACGGGAAGCGAACTGGTAAGCAAGGCTCTGGCCTATTTGGATGAAACCGGTGCGACCCACGAAGAGGCTGCGGTATGGTTCCTCACAGAGTTTGATTATGTGCTGGACGAATGGCTGCCCGAAGAGAGAGCCGCCAAAGTCAGAGAAGCGATCCAATAGCAGAAAAAATGAGGAGGAAAGAGAAGTATGGACAACTATCTACTTCAATTCCCCGAGGCATGGCAGTTTGATGTCGGCGACAGCATCGACATATGGATCAAAACAGTGAGTCAAGATCATAGAGAAGTATTCACGGCAATTAAAACTGCCGTGATTACTTCTGTGAAAGGGATTTATTCCCTTCTCGAAATGACACCTTGGTGGCTGCTGATCTTTATTGTAATGATATTGGGCTGGCGAATGAGCGGCAAAAAACGTGTCGGAGCTCTGTTTGGCGCCATGTTGTTTTTTGTGGGAAGCAGCGGACTTTGGGTCCATATGCTGCAAACGTTGAGCATCGTAATCGCAGCAGTTATTCTCTCGGTCATTCTGGGATTCCCGCTGGGCATACTGATCGCCATGAGTAAGCGGGCGGAAAGTATCATACGCCCGATCCTGGATTTGATGCAGACGATGCCGACATTTGTTTATCTGGTTCCTGCGGTGATACTGTTCAGTATCGGAATGACTCCGGCCCTTATGGCGACGACCATCTATGCGGTCGTCCCGATGATACGTCTGACGAGCCACGGGATCAATCACGTGGATACGGAGGTCGTCGAAGCGGCGAAGGCGTTTGGTTCCACTACGTTGCAAGCATTAATAAAAGTGCAGATACCCCAGGCAAAATCAACGATCATGGCGGGGCTCAATCAAACGATCATGATGGCGATGTCTATGGTTGTCACGTGCGCATTGATCGGAGCAAACGGCCTTGGCATGGAGATTTTAATTGCCACGAACCGTACGGAAATGGGCAAAGCGCTGATGCCCGGAATTGCGATCGTCATCATTGCGATCATCCTTGACCGTCTTACCCAGGGATTAATTAAGAAGAGTGAGGCGACAAAGACATGAAAAATGATGTAATCATAAAAGTTGAAAACGCGACAAAGCTCTATGGAATAAACAAACCCGAAGCGATCAAGCTGGCAAAAGAAGGCGCAGACAAAGAAACCATTCAGAAAAAAACCGGTGTCACGATCGCGCTGTGGGATGTGTCTTTCGAAGTGCAAAGAGGAGAGATCTTTGTGATCATCGGATTGTCCGGTTCGGGAAAATCGACGCTTGTAAGATGTTTTAATAAACTCAACAAGCTTACGTCCGGAAAAATATTCTATGAAGACAGAGATGTGGAGAAATTGAACAAAAAAGAACTTTTGGACTTCCGGCGCGAAAAAATTTCGATGGTCTTTCAGAACTTCGGACTCATGTCCCACAGAACCGTAATTGATAATGTGGCGTATGGGCTGGAAGTCAAGAGCGTACCAAAGGAGGAACGTTACGATCGTGCCAGGGAAATGATATCGATGGTCGGCCTGGAGGGCTGGGAAGACCAGCCGATCGAGAGTCTTTCCGGCGGAATGAAACAGCGGGTAGGTCTCGCAAGAGCTTTGGCGAACGACCCCGAAGTCCTGCTGATGGACGAACCTTTTTCCGCTCTGGACCCTCTCGTAAAAAGGGACATGCAGTTTGAACTGCTTTCCATTCAGGAAAAGCTGCAGAAGACAGTCATATTTATCACCCATGATATTAACGAAGCGTTCAAACTGGGAACGACCGTTGCCATCATGAAGGATGGCAAATTGATTCAACTTGACACGCCTCAGAATATGTTCATGCATCCTGCGGACGAGTATGTTTCCAAATTTATCGACAGTGCAGACAGAGGGAAGGTCTTTACCGCCAAACACGTCATGGTTACGCCAAGATGTATTGTCAGACCGAAAGATGCGCCGGAGCAGGCGATCCGGGAAATGCGCAGTTACGATGTCTCTACGGCTTATGCCGTGGACGCGCGGATGAGTTTTCTGGGCGTGATCACGATAGATGATGCTTTGCTTGCGAGAAAAGAAAACCTGCCTCTTGACTCTTTTATAAAAAAAGAAGTTTGCACAACACCTCCTGAAACATTGCTGAGCGATATTCTGCAAACCGCTGCCGATTCGAAATATCCCATCGCTGTTGTGGATGAGAAGAATCGATTGCAAGGAATTATCAGTCGGTCGGCAGTGCTGTCTTCTTTATAGGAATTGCTCCGAATACCGAACTGCAGAAAGTTTAAATAGGGCTTGACACTCTTTTTCGTCGTGCTATAATACTCACAACAATCCAATGATTGAAAACCGTTGATGAAGACGAGTAAACTGCAACAGCAAACTTTCAGAGAGTTCCGGAGGGTGGGATCGGAACAGGGCGCGGCAGTTGAATGGACTTCTGAGGGCGGCTTGAAAGAAGGAAACTTCGAGTAGATGCCGACGGGAACCCACCCGTTATCCATCGGGGCGCGTATGATGGTACGCGTAAGCGAGTGGACGTTTATCGTCAATTCGGGTGGTATCGCAGAAGCAATCGCTTTTGTCCCGTTACAGGGACAAGAGCGATTTTTTTATCAGCGCTCTTTCGGCAAAAGAGCGTCCATCTGCCACAAGCCAAAGCACGAACAATCCATAGGGAGGAAAAGAAAATGAAAAAAGCAATGAAAAAATGTCTGATTTTGATGCTGACGCTGGCGATGATCGTCTCGGCCTCGGCCTGTTCCGGCGGCCCGCAGGAGGAAGACTTGCCAAAGATCGGCATCCTGCAGTTTGCGCCTCACGCATCCTTGGACAACTGCTATAACGGTATTGTGCAGGGGCTGGCGGAGGCAGGCTTTAAGGACGGAGAAACCTGTACCATCGAATTTGTGAACGGGCAAGGCGAGAGCGAGACCAACGCCCTGGCGGCAGCGAATTTCGTAAATAACGGCATGGATATCATCATTGCCATCGCCACCCCTTCCGCCATGCCGGCTTACGCTGCGGCCAAGGATGCGGGCATCCCCGTCATCTTCTCGGCAGTATCGGATCCCCTGGGCGCAGGCCTTGTGAAAAGTCTTGAAGAACCCAACACCGGCGCTACAGGCACCAGCGATGGCTTAAATTATGAGGGTCAGCTTCAGATGATCCGGGCCTTCCAACCGGAAGCGGAAACTATCGGTATTCTCTATACCACATCGGAAGCCAATTCACTTGCTCAGCTGGAAAACTATCAGGCACTCGCCGGCAGCTTCGGGTTTGAAATCGTATCCGTTGGCGTCACTGATGCTTCGGAGGTCGCTTCGGGCGCTGCCTCGCTGGTGGCCTCGGGCGTGGACTGCATCAATAATCTGACGGACAACAACGTGGTCAACAACTTCTCCATGGTAACAGCCGCTGCGGATCCGGCAGGCATTCCCTGCTACGGCTCCGAAGAGGAACAGGTGGCAAAATACGGATGTGTCGCATCCGAAACTCTGGATTATGTGGCGCTGGGGCATACAACAGGAACCATGGCCGCCGAAGTGCTGTCAGGCAGTGAAATCCTTACCATGGCCGTCCAGGTCGTTACCGATTCCGAACCGGTCTATTCCTCAGTCAATATGGGGAAATTCGAACTGGTTCTTCCTGAAGCCTACCAAAGCGCCAGAGAAAGGAATGAATAATGGATTGGAACCTGTTTTCAGGTTTGGTTGAAGTCGTACTGCGGGAAGGGTTCATTTATGGCATCATGGCCATGGGCGTCTATATCACGTACAAGATCCTGGACTTTCCGGATCTGTCGGTAGACGGAACCTTTCCCCTGGGCGCCTGTATCGCCGCGCTGCTGATCACCGCAGGCGTCGATCCCTGGCTCGTGTGCCTTGCGGCCTTCGCCGCAGGCGCTTGTGCCGGCTGCGTGACGGGTGTTCTCCACGTGAAGCTGGGTATCACGGATCTGCTTTCGGGTATCCTGGTGATGACGGCCATGTGGTCGGTGAATTTGATCCTTACCGGCGGCTCGGCGATCAAGCAATTCTTCAATCTGGACACCATCTTCAACTCCGGCCCTGTCAAGCTGCTGCCGGAAGGGCTTTTCCCTCATCGGCAGCTGATCATGGTGGCGCTGATCGCTGTGGCGGTCAAGTACGCCTTGGATTGGTATCTATCCACCAAAAACGGACTGTTGCTGCGAGCCTCCGGAGACAACAGCCAGTACGTGGTGAATCTGGCCAGAGACCCGGGGTCCATGAAGATCCTGGGTCTGGCCATCGGCAATGGCTGTACAGCCCTGGCCGGCTGCATTTTGGCTCAGCTGAATCAGAATGCGGACATCAACTCCGGCAAGGGAATGGTGGTTATGGCGCTGGCTTCGGTGATTATCGGCATCAGCGTATTCCGTCGCCTGGGCTTCTTCCGTTTTGTCACCATGGCTGTGCTGGGATCCATTCTCTATAAAGCTTGCCTGATGATCGCGCTGCAGCTGGGCTTGCCCAACAGTTATCTGAAGCTTCTGATGGCTGTGCTTCTTACCGCCGCCATCGTATCGGAAAAGGTCAACCGGAAAGGAGGGAAGCGCATTGCAAAGCGATCGTAAAGAACCTCTGATCCGTGTGGAAGATCTCCATATGAATTTCAATCCGGGAACGGTGAACGAAATCGCTGTTTTCAACGGATTTCACTTTTCGGCCGACCCCGGAGAGTTTGTTTCCATCGTCGGATCCAACGGCTCCGGCAAGACTACCTTGCTCAACGTGATCTGCGGCAGCCTAGCAGCAGACAAGGGTAAGATTTATCTCAAGGGAAACGACATCACCGGCATGCCGGAGCATCGGCGCGCCGCCAATATCGGCCGAGTATTCCAGAATCCGGCGGCGGGGACCTGTCCGAATCTGACCATCATGGAGAACTTGTCTTTGGCCGACAATAAGGGCGGAGCCTTCGGCTTGCGCAAAGGCGTCAGCAAGAAGCGGGCTGACTACTATCGCAGCCGGCTGCAGCTCCTCCAGTTGGGACTGGAAGACAAACTGGATATCCTTGTGGGGGCCCTTTCCGGCGGGCAGCGTCAGGCGCTGGCCCTTCTGATCGCAACCATGACCCCCATCGACCTCTTGATCTTGGATGAACATACGGCAGCGCTGGATCCCCGCTCCTCGGAGACCGTCATGGAACTGACGCTGCGCGTTATCGAAGAAAAGCAACTGACGGCACTGATGGTCACCCATAATCTTCGTTTTGCCGTCGAGTACGGCAACCGTCTGGTCATGATGCACGAAGGGTGGTCCGTCATCGATACCCGAGAGACGGGAAAGGATTCCTGCACCATCGATTCCCTGCTGAAAACCTTCAACGAGATTTCCATTGAATGCGGCAACTGACACCGTCTCAAAACAGGAAAAAAACAAAAGAGACAGCCCTCCAGGCTGTCTCTTTATGTTATAATTTAGGGCAGAGTGTCACAAGGAGGAACGATGATCGACTATTTGCAAAAACTGAATCCACAGCAATACGAAGCAGCCACGTCGCTGGAAGGTCCGCTGCTGATCCTGGCCGGCGCCGGCAGCGGAAAGACCGGTACCATGACCCACCGCATCGCGTACATGATCCGGGACGCCGGCGTGGAACCCCGTTCCATCCTGGCAGTCACTTTCACCAACAAGGCAGCCGCGGAAATGCGGGAGCGGGTGGAAGTCCTGGTGGGCTCCGTGCAGGGCATGTGGATCCAGACATTTCATTCGGCCTGTCTGCGCATTCTTCGCCTGCACCCCGAGCAGGCCGGCTATGCAAAAAACTTTGTGGTCTACGATCCTGTCGATCAAAAGTCCATTGTCAAAACACTGTTAAAAGAGATGGAGTTGGATCCCAAGCGGTTTGCGCCGGCTTATGTGATCAGCGAGATTTCCAATGCCAAGGAGCAGGCCATCGGACCCGCACAATACAGGCGCGATAACGGCGGCCGGGTGGGATATCAGGAGCTGTCGGAACTCTACGACCGCTATGAAAAAGTCTTGAAAAAGAACAATGCCATGGATTTTGATGATCTGATCCTGCGAGCGGTCCAGCTTATGGAAAACAACCAGGAGATCCTTGCTTATTATCAGAGGAAGTTTCAATACTTGATGGTGGACGAATACCAGGACACAAACCTGCTGCAGTATAAGCTGGTCAAAATGTTGGCCGAGCAGCACGGAAACATCTGTGTGGTCGGGGATGACGATCAGTGCATCTACCAGTGGCGGGGCGCGGATATCCGCAATATCCTGGAATTTGAAAAAGACTTTCCCGGAGCAAAGGTCATCAAGCTGGAAGAAAATTACCGGTCCAGCGCTTATATCCTGGACGGCGCTCACAGCGTCATTTCCAGGAATCGGGGCCGCAAAGCGAAAAAGCTGTGGACTCGTGCGGATAAGGGCGAGAAGATCCAATACTACAGAGCCTCCGACGACAAGGAGGAAGCCCGTTACATCGGGGGCCGTATCGAAGCGCTGATGCGCAAGGATTCCGGGCTCACGTTTTCGGATTTTGCCGTTCTCTATCGGACGAACGTGCAGTCCAGACGTTTTGAAGAGGCCCTGTCGGCCAAAGGGATTCCCTATCAAGTGCTTTCAGGCTTGCGCTACTACGACCGAAAAGAGATTAAGGATATTCTTGCGTACATGAGGTTGGTGGTGAATCCCCGGGACGATGCGGGACTGATGCGGATCATCAACGAACCCAAAAGAGGTCTGGGCGCCAAGTCCCAGGAAACGCTCCGCACACTGGCGGCGGTCCGGGAACAAAATCTGATGGAAGTGCTGAAAGACAGGGAGATCGTGGACAGCTTTCCGAATAAAACGGCGGAGAGCCTCCATGCTTTTGTGTCGGCCATCGACGGACTGCATATCGAGCAGGCTAATATGAGTGTTTTGGATCTTTACGACGCTATTCTGATCAAGACAGGTTATCTGTCGGCTCTGGAGGAACAAAACACTGTGGAGTCCGACAGTCGCATCGAGAATTTGATGGAATTCAAATCCGTCATTACGGAAAAGGAAAAAGAGAAGAGCGAGCGGGGAGAGACCTTAACCCTGGAGATTTTCATGGAAGAGCTGACGCTGCTTGCCGATGTGGACAATCACGACCCCCGGGAAGACGCGGTTTCCCTGATGACGCTTCATTCCGCCAAAGGGCTTGAGTTTCCCGTGGTATTTATGCCCGGCATGGAGACCGGGATCTTTCCCAGCTATCGTACCATCGATAAGGGCGAAGGGATGGAGGAGGAACGGCGGCTCTGCTATGTGGGCATGACCCGGGCAAAAAAGATGCTGTTCCTGACCAGCGCTGAATGGCGGATGCTCTACGGAAAAACGGAGCTGACGAGCGAATCGTTATTTTTAAAGGAGATCGATCGCAGCGTCATGAGCGGAGATGCGGTCTACGATAAAAAATCTGCCGGCGTTTCCTTTGCACGATACGATACGAAAGCGCCTTATTCGGACGGCCCCTACGTATCGCCTCTGGCCAGTATCCAGGCGACCCGGGGCAAAACTGACGCACATCAGACCCTGGCGGGAAAGGAAGTACTCGCGGGACAGCAGGTACACCACGACAAGTTCGGACCGGGTACGGTGATCGATGTGTCGGGGAACGTCTTGACCGTGATTTTTGATGCCCACGGAACCAAGAAGCTGGCTAAGGATCTGGCGCCGATGCACATGGTGGAAGAGTCATGAACACAAAAGAAAGAATGCGCGAGCTCTATGAGCTCATCGAGCGTCACAACAGGTTGTATTACGAAGAGGACGATCCCGAGATCAGCGATTATGAATATGACCGCCTGTCCGTGGAGCTTCGGCAACTGGAGGATGCGTATCCGGCACTGGTCCGCGCAGATACCCCTACGCGCAGTGTGGGCGGCGGTGTCAAGCGGACGCTGCGAAAAGCGGCCCATGACGTTCCAATCGTATCCCTTCAGGATGCTTTCTCCAAAGAAGAGGTGGATGCGTTTGTGGATAGGATCCGCAAGGAACAGCCCGATGTAGTGTTCGTGGTGGAAAAGAAGATCGACGGATTGACCCTGGTCCTGCGGTATCGGAGGGGCATCCTGGAGGATGCCATTACCCGTGGAGACGGAATCATCGGTGAGAGCGTTTATGAGAACGCGCTGTCCGTACGCGGCATTCCCCGCCGGATCCCGGAGCCGTTGGACTATGTAGAGCTCCGGGGCGAAGTGTATATGTCGTCGGAAAGCTTCGCCGCTGCCAATGAGCGGCAGGCGCTGACCGGAGGCAAAATGTATCAGAACCGGCGAAACAGCGCCGCCGGCGCCATGCGGCAGCTGGATCCGGATATCGTGGCCAGCCGCAAGTTGGATTTTTTCGCGTTCAACCTTGAAATCGCCCGG
>JAQUXD010000031.1:13122-14835 GCA_028692535.1 Eubacteriales bacterium
CTGGCCTATTTTGTGAGCAAAGACGCTATGAACCTGGAAGGCTTTGGACCCATGGCGGTGGAAGCGCTGATCTCCGAAGGATATATCCGAGATGCGGCGGATATTTATGGATTGAAAGAACACAGGGAAACCCTGATCGAAGAAGGGATCGTGGGCAAGCAGAAGTCGGTGGATACTATCCTGGAGGCCATCGAGCGCTCCAAGGAAAACGATATTGACCGTCTGATCACCGGTCTTGGGATCCGCAACGTGGGAAAGCAATCCGCCAAGATCCTGGCGGAAGCCTACGGTTCCATGTGGGAGATCATGGACGCGCCGGCGGAAGCCCTGGTCCAACTTCGTGATTTCGGGGATGTGGTAGCCGGCGAGGTGGTGGATTTTTTCCGGCAGGAGAAGAACCGGGCGCTGATCCGGCGCTTGTCCGAAGCAGGCGTCAATATGATGTCCAGAGCCGGAGAGGGGCGCAGCGACCGTTTTGCAGGCAAGACCTTTGTGCTCACCGGGACACTGGTTGGCATGACACGGCAGGACGCCGCAGCGCTGATCGAGAAAATGGGGGGAAAAGCTTCCTCCAGCGTATCGTCAAAAACCGACTACGTTGTAGCCGGTCAAGCCGCCGGAAGCAAATTGACCAAGGCCCGGGATCTTGGGGTGCCGATACTGGAAGAAGAAGAGTTTATGCAATTGATGGGTCGGGAAACCGAAGGAGCGCAGCAATAAATGGATCATATCATACTGAAGCCCGGGAAGTTGGATGCGGAGCTTTTGGAAAAACTGGTATTTCAAAATGTCGAACACCGGCGCAAGGAAGTACTGGTCCGGCCGGGAGTCGGAGAAGACTGCGCCACCCTGGATTTCGGTCCCTACGAATGCGTGATGTCCACCGATCCGATCACAGCCGCGATTTCCGACATCGGACGGCTGGCGGTCCACATTACCTGCAATGATATTGCTTCCAACGGTGTGGAGCCGCTGGGCATCATGCTTGCAGTCCTGCTGCCTCCGGGCACCACGGCCGGCGATGTGCGCAGGATCATGGAGCAAGCCGCGGAAGTGAGCAGGGAACTTGGGGTTGAAATTATCGGGGGGCATACGGAGATCACACCGGCCGTAAACCGGCCGGTCATCGTGTCCACAGCCGTGGGCAGAGCCCTTGCGGGAGGTTCCCAGAGGGCTTCGGGCATGCGCCCCGGCGATCTCATCTATATGACCAAATATGCAGGGCTGGAAGGCTGTGGTATTCTGGCCAGCGATTACGAATCCGAGCTGAGAGAGGTTCTTACGGAAGACGAACTGGCTGAAGCCAAAGAGTATCTGAAACGGGTGAGCGTACTGAAGGAAGGCGTTGCCGCCGGAAAGGTGGGCACTTCCGGCATGCATGACATCACGGAAGGCGGTGTGCTGGGCGCTGTCTGGGAATTGGCGGAGATCGCCGATGCCGGACTTCGTCTCCGGGAGGAGGCGATTCCCGTGACCGATATCATCCGGAAGATCACCGGACATTTCGGAATTGATCCGCTTCGGCTGATCTCATCGGGCAGCATGATGATCATCGTACATCCGGAACGGGCCGGAGATCTGGAAGTTGCACTGGCGTCGGCGGACGTGTCTTTTGCAAGGATCGGAGAAGTGCGTCCCGGAGAAGAAGGTCGTGTGATCGTCGGGACCGACGGCAGTGAGAGGATCATCGATCCGCCGGGCAGTGATGAACTG
>JAQUXD010000150.1 GCA_028692535.1 Eubacteriales bacterium
GAGCTGACGGATCCGGGCGGCGGCCTGCTGCACCTGGGTGTAGGCCAGGCCCGAAGCAAGACCGATGCTTTCGCCGCGCTGCTCGATAATCTCGGCCATCACTTCCATCCCGGCGGCGATCTGGCCGCCGGCGCTGACTCGGATCACATCTGCGCCTTTTGCCGCAGCGGCCAGACATGCGGCTTCCGACATTCTGAAGCGATTGTTAAAACATACACCTAATTGCACGCCGGACAGCTCGGGCACATCGCAGCGAAGCTGTTCTACAAAGGCTCCGAACTCAGGAGGGAGCATCGTTCCGGCGGAATCCTCGATCGTAAACGTAGCGGCGCCGGCCTTGACGGCCGCCCTGGCCGCATCGCAGAGAAATCCCCACTCGGCCGTGGTGGCGTCCTCGGCCACAAAATCCACGTCTTTGGTATGGGATGCGGCCTTGTCCACCAGCCGTCCGATCAACGCCAGCACCTGAGGCGGCTTCAGTCCCAGCGTATACTCCATGCGAATGGCCGAGACGGGAAGCCCGATGCGAAGCATAGGCTTTTTGGCATCTTTCATCGCTTTCCAAACGTTGTCGATGGAGTCGGGGTCCGAACCGCCGTTGCAGCACAGGAAACTATGGCGCACCAGCGGCGCAATCGTCTTGATCAGGAGTTCATTCACCTTCTCCTCTGCGGAGAATGGGATCTGGATCACATCAACCCGGATCTTGTCCAATAAACGAACAATTTCAATCTTTTCCTTGAACCCTGCTGCGCCTTTTTCATGGAAGATCATTTCCTGTAAAGTCGCGTCGGTCATTCCTGTTTTTTTCATTTCTTCCATCCCTTTCGCGTAAAAAAAATGCCAGGCATATCATAGCCTGGGACGATTATTCACCGCGGTACCACCCAACTTACTGCGTCTTTCGCAGTCTCTCCAAGAATTCCGTCAAATCCTTTGCCATGGTAACGGGGCATCCGTGGCGCCTTACAGCCTTTTAGGGGTTTGGGGCGTCCTGCTCGGAAATGAGACCGCGCCTGTTCTTCGGGATCAGCTTCCACCAGCCGCTGATTCTCTGTGCCGCCCGAACAGGACGTAATTTCGTCATTGCATTTGTTTGTTTGGATTATATGGACTGATTATAAGTGGATGAAACAAAATTGTCAAACATTTTTTGTGGTATTTCAACAGTTTTCACAGGGCTCAGAAG
Source organism: Eubacteriales bacterium (assembly GCA_028692535.1). Lineage (GTDB taxonomy): Bacteria > Bacillota > Clostridia > Peptostreptococcales > Anaerovoracaceae > UBA10908. Next base: position 1,190 of record JAQUXD010000150.1, read on the forward strand.
GCGTCTACTTTTCTGAAGAAAAGATCGGTCTTTTTCCTCTGACGGGATTATGATATGATAACAACAGTCAAACAGCAATGCTTTTACTGGTTTTTCGGAGGCAAACAATGGACAACAACATTTCCAGACAGGACCTGTTCGACTGGTGCTCTATCCCCTATCAGGATTTGGCAGACAGAAAGGACCTGAAGGTAAAACTGAATATGAAGCCCGACCGGGCGCAGATCATGGAAGTGATCGGCAACATGATGGCTGACGAAGTATTGGCGTTCAACAAAGCCGGAAAAACACTGAAATGGGTCCTCCCGGCCGGTCCCACCGATGAATATGATGTTTTCATCCGCCGGATCAACCGGGAACGGATCAGCCTGAAAAACCTCTGGATCTTCCACATGGACGAATTTCTGGACTGGGAAGGGCGCCCCTACCCCGTGGCCGACACCTATGAAAGCCTGGAAGGCACCATGAATGCTTGCTTTTATAACCGGATCGACCCGGAATTGACAGTTCCCCCCGCTCAGCGGATCTGGCCGCGAATCGACGATCTGGACCGACCCGACGCGCTGTGCAAAGAACTGGGAGGCATCGACACCCTGTGGGCAGGCATCGGAGCCAAAGGCTTGGTGGCCTTTAACGAACCGCCTTACCGCTATACCATGCGGCTTTCCATGGAAGAGTACGCTGCGTCGAAAACCCGAATCCTGGATTTGAACGACGATACCATCGTGGCGCTTTCCCATCGATCCTTCGGGGGCTGCTACGATGCGGTGCCGCCCCGGGCCGTCACTATCGGATTCGGGATCATGACCACGGCCAAACGCGCGGTCTACATGGTTGCCACGGGAACCTGGAAACAGACGGTCGTTCGGGTGATCCTGTTCAGCGAACCGACGCTGGAATATCCGGTCACGCTGCTGCCCCGCTATATCCCCGACATCACACTGTGTACAGATTACAATACCATGGACCACCCCCTGTCCCGTGAACTGAAAGGCTGGTAACTATGGAACGGAAAACCGACGTCATCGTACTCAACAGCCACGGCGTAGGCCAATACGCCTACACCGACCGGATGCCCCGGTGGGGAGAAACCATGCGGGTCACCCGCTGGCATATCGACCAGGACGGCGGAAAGGGGACCAACATCTCCGTAGCCTTGGGCCGTCTGGGCTTGAACGTTTCCTATGTGGGAAAGGTTGGAAACGATCCCTGGGGAGACCTGGGAGAAAAATGGATGCAGGATGCCGGCGTAGATACTACATTCCTGTATCGGACAGACGAAGTAGCCACAGGAACCGCGCTGATCCTCCTGGGGCCCAACGGAGAAAACGCCATCATCGACGGCGACTCCAGCGCCGAAAAGCTGACGGAGGAAGAAGTCCGCAATGCCATCGCAGCCAGAGCCGAAGCCCGGATGTTCGTCACCGGCTTTGAGATCCCCGAACACTTGTCTCTGTACGGGGCCCGCTATGCGAAGGAATTGGGCATGACCACGTTTCTGAATCCCAGTCCGCTCCCGGAGCAGCCCATGGAACGATTGAACTTCGTGGACTATCTGGTCCTGAACGAAGTGGAAGCCCGGGCACTGCTGGAACTCCAACGTGACGCAGCCATGGATCCGGCAGACATGGCGCGCCGATTGAAACAGCGCTACGACTGCCCTCACGTGGTCTTGACGCTAGGGGCCCGAGGCAGCGTGATCCTGGATTCAAAAGACGATCTATGGAACGTTCCGGCGCCCAGACCGGATCAGATCATCAACACCGCCGGCGCGGGAGACGGATATTTGTCTGCGCTGGTCTACAAGCTGTTCAAGGGCGATTCGCTCCGGGATGCCACAGCATGGGCCAGCAGCTATGCGGCTCTGACGGTGACCATCCACGGAACGATACCGGCCTACCGTCCGCTGGAGGAAGTCGAGGAATTTATCCACAAGTATAAATAAAACAGAAGCGGGACCTGCCGATGCGTCGGCAGGTCCCGCTTTTTTATACAGATCATCA
>JAQUXD010000151.1 GCA_028692535.1 Eubacteriales bacterium
ATCGCGAAAATGAAAGGAGAGTATCAGATGACGGATCATGAAAAATTTGAAGGACTTAAAAGAAAGCTTCTGGAAGAAAACGAGGAAAAGTACGGCAAAGAGCTTATGGAAAAATATGGGGAAAAGCAGTTGAAGAAATCCAATGAACGATTTTCCTCCCTGACGCAGGAGGAATACGAAAAGGCGGAAAAACTGGCATCCGATTTCACACAAGCGCTCAAGGAAGCGGCTGTCTGCGGCGACCCATCCTGCGGATCCGCAAGGGAAGCCTGCAGTATCCACAGGGAATGGCTTACTTTGTATTGGGGCAAAAGCGCCCTGACGCCTGTTGCTCATTTGAACCTGGCGGATATGTATTGCAGCGACGCGCGGTTTTCCGAAAACATGGAAGCTCTGGCCGAAGGCAGGGCAGAGTTCTTCCGCAAAGCTCTGACACTTTACTACGATCTTTAGAAATGAGGGAAAAGGCAGGCTAAAGCTGAAGCTGAAGCCTGCCTTTTTTGCTGCATTTTTTCACGTTTACGTGACAAACCGCACTTCCAGCTTATCGGGTCTGGAATAGTTTTCCGTGTATTCCACGATCCTTCCCTCCGCATCAAAGCCGAGGATTTCGATGCGATTGACGATGCGATCGTCTTCCAGCTGCAGATACCCGGCAATTTTTGTGCCGGCTTCCACCATCATCATCGTTTCCCGGAAATTGCAGGGCAGGTGATTTTGAGAGGCCATGTAATCATAAAGAGACACTCTCTCAAAGTTATAGTTCTGAATATCAGGGAAATATTTGAATGGAACATAGGTGTATTCGATAGCCAGGGGCTCTTTGTTCCCGTAACGGATCCGGTGCAGCCCGAAAATAGGTTCTTTCGTAGGTATCCGAAGCCGCTCCGCGAAATAGTTGTGCCCTTCGATGATGCCGGTTCCCAGGACCTTGCTGGAGATTTCGATACCGAAATTCCGCACCAGCGATGTGAAGCTGGCATTTTCCGATTCGTTGAGCACACCGAAGGCCACTTTGTTGTAATCCGGTTTCTTAACAAAAGTGCCGCGCCCCTGGATCCGAATCAGGTGCCGCTGATGCACCAGCTGATCGATGGCGCTGCGCACGACCGGCCTGCTGACGCCGTAGCGGAGAGCCAGGCTGCGTTCACTGGGGATCACTTCTCCCGGCAGTAATTCACCGCTCTGGATCTGAGCGATAAACATCTCCCGCAGGACCTCGGGTGTGATGGGTTTCGCCGCCATTCTACTGTGCCTCCTTTCGGATAAAAACAAAACGGTCGATGCGAAGAACGTTTTCAAAGAAGACCAGAAGCTGCCCTTTATGGTCATAGATCATACCCTTGTGCTTCATCAAGGGTGTTCCGTCCTCTGCTTTAAGCAGTTTGGATTCCTTGTCGTTCGCATAAACCAAAGTGATTTTCTGGTTGATTCCTGCGATGCCATGCTGCGCCTCGCTTTCGATCAACTCGGTTATGTTTCGATGCTTCAGTTCTTCACATTCAAGGGAAGGCAACGTTTCCTTCAATATGTAGTACGTTTCCACTGCAATGGGATCTTTGTCCTCCATGCAGAGCCGAATGATCTGCTGCAGGGGTGTGTCCCGGGGTATCAACATTTTTCTGGCCAGCCGTTCGTCCGCCGATATGCTCTGTACAGCATGTACTTTGTATTTGACATGGGGATCTTCGATCATCGGCTTGTCCGAAAAGAGATTGACGGGTTTAACGATCCGCGGACGGGCCATATAATAACCCTTACGTTCTGCGGAAATGATGACACCTTCTTGAATTAATTCGTTGAGCGCCTCCCGAATGGTTGCGCGCTGTACCCCAAATGCTTCAGCCAGTATCCGTTCCGAGGGCAGCTTGTCTCCCGGCAGATAACTCTGAGTCTGGAGCATATAATGGATCTCTTTTGCCAGAACGATGTTCAGTGTAAGCAGGTTTTTTCTCATGATTTCAAGCTCTCTTCCCCTTTTGCGCCGTATTCTCCTTTTTCCAATATAATCGCTTTTTATATCCATGTCAAAACAAAAGAGCATAAACTGGTATAGTATTTTACATAATTGGTAGCGATCAATATGGTTAAATTTTCAAAGCCAGTTTGGAGGCGTGGCGCCGCAAAACCTTGAAAATCACGGTTTTTCAATAATGCATGGATTGGAGCATTGAAAAGAAGAACCACGTTTGGTATAGTAAACTTGTTCGATTTGTCACCGAAGGCAACAGGAGGTCAAGGAAAGTATGTCTGATTCGATTGTGTCGCTTCAGGGAGTATATAAAAGATTCGGCAAGAACACGGTAGTTCGGGATATGAATCTGGAGATTCTGGAGGGCGAATTTCTGACGCTGCTTGGACCCTCCGGTTGCGGTAAGACAACAACGCTTCGTATGATCGCAGGATTTGAGGAGACTTCCGCCGGTTCGATCACAGTGCAAGGTGAAAGCGTGGAAAACAAAGAGCCGTATCAGCGCGATGTCAACACAGTCTTTCAAAACTATGCACTGTTTCCGCATATGACAGTATTCAACAATGTAGCCTATGGTCTGACGATTCGAAAGGTCCCAAAAACTGAAATCGCATCCAGAGTAGCCGACATGATCGATCTGGTCCAGTTGAAAGGATACGAGGATCGAAAACCCGACGAGTTGTCCGGTGGTCAGAAGCAGCGCGTGGCCATTGCCAGAGCCCTGATTAATAATCCGAAGGTTCTGCTGCTCGACGAACCTCTGGGCGCTCTGGATCTGAAGTTGCGCAAGCAGATGCAAGTGGAATTGAAGAGGCTGCAGAAGCGTCTGGGTATCACGTTTGTATACGTGACCCATGATCAAGAAGAAGCGCTGACCATGAGCGACCGGATCGCCGTGATGCGGGAAGGCGTCATTGAACAACTGGGAACGCCTACGGATATTTATGATTATCCCGGGACGCGGTTTGTTGCAGGCTTTATCGGCGAGTCCAATCTTTTTGACGGCGTCGTGGAGGAACTCCTTGACGGCTTGATGAGAATTCGGACCAAAGCGGGAAGCCTCCTGGTACAGGGCGAAGGCTTCGCCCTCGGAGAACAGCTTCACGTTTCGATCCGGCCGGAATATGTGGAAGTCGCCAAAGAACCTGTAGACGGATTTGACATTCAAGGACGCGTCAAGGATTTTATCT
>JAQUXD010000152.1 GCA_028692535.1 Eubacteriales bacterium
CACCGCTGCATACGGCCTGCAGGTTGAGACCTTCTTTTCTGCGTACGTAATATCTGTAGGCCAGGGGAACAGTGCCTGCGGCGTAGACGCTCCAGGCCGGAAAGCCCCAGTGGAAAAAGCTGTAGGGTATGGCAATTTCCAGAGCTTCCGGTGACAGGGCCTCATACCCGAAGGGAGGCCACTGGATGTAGTAGACCCATTCGATAGCCGACCAATACAGGATGCTGGTGCCCATGCTGGCGCAAAAGATCATAGCCGCCCAGCCGTAGGTGCTGTAGGCAGGTTTTTCTTTCCCCAGCCGGATGCAGCCATACTTGGAAAAACCGAACCAGACCACCAGCGCCAGGCACAGGATGACGATGAGAAGAAAATAAAATCCAAGGGCGTTGCAGATCCACACTCGGATGCCGTTCAACGTGTCGGTGGTTGCAGCGGGTGCAAGGATGCTGGCCACCACCAGGATGCTCAGAAGGACGAAGCTGACGGCCAGCGCCGTCACATCCAGACGGATTTTTTTTGCGTTCATAGAAACGATTCCTCCGCTCGTTGGGAAGATTAGTTGCCGAAGTTACTGTTCGAGGTAGTCTGAGACCAGGTTCATGAGCATTTCCATGCCGACGGGCAGAGCCTCTTCATTGACTTTGAATTTTGCGTTGTGATGATGGGCATCGGTTCCTTTGGCCGGATCGCCCATACCGATGAAGAAGTAGAAGCCGGGTCCGTACTGCAGAAATTCCGCAAAATCGTCGCCGCCCATCATGGCCACGTTCTTCGTTACCAGATTTTCCGGTCCCACCAGTTTTTCGGCGGTCTTTTCCGCAAGTGCAGTCAGGTCTTCGTCATTGTTGAGCAGTGAATTGCCGCATTTCAGTTCGATCTCGCAGGTGCAGCGGCACAGGGCGCAGGCCTGTTCCACCATTTCCCGGAACCGGGCGTGAACAGCCCCGTGACCCTCGTGCAGGCAACGGATCGAGCCTTCCATCTCCAGATCATCGGGCACGATGATCTCCTTTTGTCCGGCGTGGATCATGCAACAGGTAATGACGGTGGGCTGGAACACATCCTGCTCCAGGGTGTGAAAGCTCTTAATTGCCGAGAGCACGTACGTAGCTGCATCGATGGGATTGATCGCGCCGTGTGGCTCTCCTCCGTGGCCGCCTTTTCCATGGATCTTGATTTTAAAGTAATAGCTGGAAGCCATGGTGGGTCCCGGATGGATGCCGATTTTGCCCAAGGGGAAGTTTGCCCAGAGGTGATAGCCGAAAATGGCATCCGGCTTTCCGGTGATCTCCATCGCCCCGTCGTCGATCATGATCTGAGCGCCGGCATCTTCTTCGTTGGGCTGGAACAAAAAGACCAGTGTGCCGGGGATTTCCTCCCGGTGGGCAGCCCAGATTTTCGCGGCCCCCAGAAGCATGGCTGTATGGCCGTCGTGGCCGCAGGCGTGGGCGACGCCGGGATTCTCCGAAGCGAAAGGCTCGCCGCTGTCCTCTTGAATGGGCAGCGCGTCGATATCTGCTCGGAGGATCACCCTCTTTCCCGGTTTTCCGCCTTTCAGGATCCCGATGACGCCGGTCCCGCTGCAGGTATGGACTTCGTCCAGATCCAGCGCCGTCAGATATTCTTTGACGATCTTCGATGTTCTGAATTCCTGAAATCCCAGCTCCGGATGACGGTGGAAATCCCGGCGAAGCGCGATGACTTCCTGTTTGATTTCATTGATTTCTTTCGCGATATTCATTTGATTTTCACCTTTTCTCTTTCTTGCTTCCAGTTTAAGAATCCAAATATTTCATAACCAGCTTCATCTGCATTTCCATGCCGGTGGCCAGAGCGTCCTCGTTGAGTCTGAACTTCGTATTGTGGTTTGGTACGTCGGTTCCTTTTTTAGCATCCGCCATTCCGATAAAATAGTACATGCCCGGAATGCGCACGGAGAATTCCGCAAAGTCGTCTCCGCCCATGACCGCCACGTCCCGGGTCAGAACATTGTCCGCATCCACCACTTCGGCGGCCGTTTCTTTGGCCAGCGCAAAAAGCGTTTCATCGTTGGCCAGCAGGGAGTTGCCGCACTTCAGTTCGATGTTGCAGGTGCAGCGGCAAAGTTCACAGACCTTGGCCACCAGTTCGCGAAATCGCGCGTGGACCTGTTCGTGATCGAAGTGCAGGCATCGCACCGAACCTTGCATTTCCAAAACATCGGGGATCACGATTTCTTTTTCCCCTGCGTGGATCATGCCGGTGGAGATCACTGTGGGGCGGAAGACGTTTTGCTCCAGGCTGTTGAAGGTATCGATGGCCGCGATCACATGAGAAGCTGCGGATATGGGATTGATGCAGAGGTGCGGGTATCCCCCGTGTCCGCCTTTTCCTTTGATCCGAATGCGAAAATAGTAGCTGGAAGCCATCATCGGTCCGGGAACCATGCTGATGGTCCCGATGGGGGAATTCGATTTGAGGTGGCAGCCGAAGACCGCTTCCGGGTTTCCGGCCAATTCCAGCGCCCCGTCATCGATCATCACCTGGGCCCCGGCATCTTCCTCGTTGGGTTGAAACAGAAAGACCAACGTGCCCGGGATTTCTTTCCGGTGTGCCGCCCAGATTTTCGCTTCGCCCAGGAGCATGGCGGTGTGGCCGTCGTGACCGCAGGCGTGGGCAACGCCCGGTGTTTCCGAGGAGAAGGGTTCCCCGCTCTCTTCGGTGAGGGGCAGTGCATCGATGTCGGCCCGCATCATTACGGTTTTGCCGGGCAGTCCTCCCCGCAGGATCCCGATCACGCCGGTGCCGCTGCAGTTATGCACTTCGTCCAGTTCCAGTGCGGTGAGATATTCTCGGATGATTTTTGAGGTGCGATATTCTTGAAAGCCCAACTCGGGGTGCCTGTGGAAATCCCGGCGAAGACCGATCACTTCCTCTTGAATAGCCCTGACTTCTTTTCTGATGTCCATAATTCCTCCTGCTTTCGATGAAGTGCTGCTTGCATATATGGTAACACGGGAGGGTTTCCGGAGCAACCGATCATCCCTTCCGCAGCTTGACAAATTGATATTGGGGTGATATGTTGATAATACAACAAAATATGCTCATCAAGAGTGGCAGAGGGAATAGGCCCTGCGAAGCCCGGCAACCTGGAATCGAAAGACC
>JAQUXD010000032.1 GCA_028692535.1 Eubacteriales bacterium
CGAAAATGTCACCCCCCTTGTAGTACACTGGGGACATGAAACAGGATGTGATTACATTGAATCAAAAACAGCTCGTGAGACTGAATATGATCAACCAAGCAAACAGCGGCTTCATCACGGTAAAGGAGACCGCGGAGGCATTGGGGCTTTCACGCCGCCAGGTGCAGCGCCTGAAAAAATACAATCAGGATGGCAAGATGACCTTCGATGTAATGACCTCCATCATCAAGCTGCTGGAAGGTTGGTCTCGGAAGTGCCAGCAATCACAGGAATGATAATTCCTCTCCGAGGTGCTACGATGGGAAGCCCTTTTTTTGTTCAACTGGTCGATGGGAGGGATGCAGATGGCTGAATTTCGAGTTTTGAAAGCGAGGGATTACACCGTTATGGCGAATCATCATCTGAAAAACAAGGATCTGTCGCTGAAGTCCAAAGGGCTTCTATCTCAGATGCTGTCACTCCCGGAAGACTGGGATTACATCCTCAAGGGACTTTCCATGATTAACCGGGAGAGCATCGATGCCATTCGGGAAGCGGTCCGTGAACTGGAACGGGCAGGATACATCGTCCGGACCAGAGAGAGAAATGAGTTTGGTCATCTCACAAGAAAACAAATACAGATTCAATAATGACTAAGGTATTAAGTAAACATCCATCAAGGAGTCTATCCAGGAGAAAATCGAGTACAAGTTTATTGTTCAGCGTTATGACAAAGATCGTCTGGATAAAAACACCACCTTCATCCGGAACATCAAGAAATATCTACTGACTACGCTATTCAATGCCCCATCAACAATTGACAGCTACTACACCGCTTCCTGAGGAGTTGATCCAACTGAAATTACTGAGATTGTTGCTAAATACAGCAAAATCCATTCCTGATTTTACGTGCAACATTGCTTTAGAGGAATGTTACGTGCACATTTAAGAATAGACGTTCCTAAAATTGCACAAAACATTGGAAAAAAGGAATGTTTTATGCAATACTAGAAACGGAGGTGTTGTGATGAAATATCTAGACAAGCTAATTGAGTTGGGTTGTTTTTCGCGACAAGATGTTGTTGAACTAATTGGAACCGAAAAAGCAGCACACTCAATACTTAATGATTATGTCAAAAACGGATATATTGATCGAATTCGAAGAAATCTATACACAGCAATCAGCCTTGAAACGAAGCAGCCTATCGCAAACCGGTTTTTAATAGCAACTCATATTGCAGAGGATGCTTATATTTCGCATCACAGTGCATTTGAATACTATGGTTATGCTAATCAAGTTTTTCATGAGGTCTTTGTATCGACAATTAGCAGATTCACTGACTTTTATTTTGATGGCATTACCTTTACCAGGGTTTCTCCGAAAATTGATTCTGGAGTTATTACAACCAATACAGGAATCAGAGTCACAGATCTTGAAAGGACTGTCATCGATAGTATCTATTCTTTTGAGAAAATTGGTGGTTTGGAAGAACTACTTCGTTGTCTTTTGCTGGTCCCTGCACTACGAGCTGATAAGCTGATAACTTATCTTGATGAATATGGGCAGGCGAATTTGTATCAAAAATCCGGCTTCTTACTCACGGAATTTTCGGAACAGTTTGGTCTTGCAAAACCATTTTTTGATTACTGTAGAACCCAAATTCCCAAATCGAAAAAATATCTATATTCCGAAAAAGATACCCTTTCAAAGCACTTTGTCTTACATGAGGATTGGATGATTTTTGCCCCTGAGAATATTAAATCAATAATCAGTAAGGGGGTTGATCTCAATGCTTGAGTGGAACAAGTTATTGTTAGGAAAACAAGCTAAAGAACTTGGTTTCGTCCGAGATACTTATGAGAAAGTTTGCAGATTGACTGAAATACTGAAGTTTTTCGAAAATGATGTTATGCTTGGATACTCTTTGGCTCTAAAGGGAGGAACGGCCATTAACCTAACAATTTTCAATTTGCCAAGGTTGTCCGTCGATATTGATCTGGATTTTTCAGAAAATGTCACTCGGGATGAAATGATGGCGACAAGATCAACCATCAATGACCGAATCGAAAAAATCATGAAAGCCAATGGCTATTTGTTGAGCCCCAAATCGAAGCAATATCACGCTCTTGATTCTTTTGTTTATGAATACTCAAATTCAGGAGGCATGAAGGATAACATTAAGGTTGAAATCAACTATATGCTTCGCTGTCATGTTCTTAAAATTGGGCAAAGACATTTTGAATCATCATGGGATCCGACCGGAGTTTCCGTTCTCAGTGTGGCCCCTATCGAAATATTTGCAAGCAAAATCGTTGCTTTGATCAATCGAACTGCCCCTCGAGATCTTTATGATATTTATAACCTGTTGAAATTTGGGTTGATTGATGAATCAGAGGAGCCCCTGCTCAGGAAGTGTGTTGTTTTTTACAGCGCGATAGGCGCGGAATCTCCGCCCATTGAGTTCCAATTTAACACGATCGATCAAGTCACTCAGAATCGTATCAAGACAGACCTTTATCCAGTTTTACGAAACAAGGACAAATTTGATCTTAAGACAGCTCAGTTGCAAGTCAAAGCCTGGCTTGAATCGCTTCTAACGCTAGAGGAAAACGAACAGGAATTCCTAAATGCCTTTAGGAATAAAGCATATCAGCCGGAGCTGCTTTTTGACTCAACAGAAATAGTAGAACGTATTCGCAACCACCCTATGGCACTCTGGAAGTGTTCACATGTTTATGGCAGAATAGAAACCAGCCAGAATGGAAGTTAAGAATTCTGCCAGATGGAGGATAAAAACTCCACTGTCGACCCCCGAATCTAGTATCCTTTTAGTTAGCAAACAACTGAAAGGAAGATCGGAGATGTTGACAATGGAGCATATATATCATATCAGGTATGAGTACTTTGAGAAAGACAAAAGTATTCGGGCCCCAATTCACCCAGTTGTTCAAGGAATCAAGTCCCAGGGAGAACGCGAAATCACCGATAACTCCCGGCGTCTGCAGTGTCATTATGGTTTTGACAGTAATTTCTGTAACCCGGCCGCTGGTCATGAGAAGGGGGCGGTGGAGAATTACGTGGCCTACAGTCGGCGCAATTACTTTGCCCCGATCCCGCAAATGGACGATCTGGAAGCCTATAACTGCGAACTGCTCAAGGCTAAGGCGAGGGTTCGTATCCGGGTGTACGATTGAAGCAACACCCGGATCATGCGCTGTCAAGGACGCCGATAGGCGCCGCGCAGCGGGCGTGCTCCTTGACAGCAGCAGCTTCCCCTCACCCGCTCCAATGTTCAAAGGAATTGGGCCTTCGACTTTTTAATTTTCAGTTCAGCCAGAATATCCGGATCAGGCCGAGGATCGTCATGTGGAGTGGATAGTAGATATAGAAAAGCCATTTCATTCCCTTCCATTTTCCCAGCCTGCCGTTATAAGCGTAAAGAAAAGGAAACGAAAGAACGACGGCCAGCTGGACGAGCCCGTAGGTGACGTCGAAAAAGATAGCGTACCCTGCGGCGTACAAGGCCACAGGAATAAAGATTCCCAACATCTGCTTCTTAAAATCTCCCCTGTTGAGCCCCACAAGCAAGATGGCCATCGGCGCGGCGGCGCTCCAGTCCGCAGGCAGAGAAATAAGGACGCATCCGATGACCAGCAGCCATTTGACTGCTTTTGTCATCCGCGGGTGTTCGCTTTTTGCCACAGCCAATGCGACCAGGCCCCACATCAGCGACCAGATGATGCTGGTCTGGCTGAAGATCATTCCGTTCTGAAAGGGGATGAAGGTGCCACCGAAACAAAGGGCATAGGCAAAGTGGGACAGGATGGCAAACAAGAACATCCGCTTGACATACCTCCCCAGGTTTTTCGTATAATGATACCCCTCCGCAATAAAGAAAAACATGATGGGCGCCGTCATTCTGCCGATGCAGTGCAAAAGGACCGGCAGGGCCGCCTGGTCGAAGCCGGGCATAAACGTCCATGTCAAGTGATCGATAGTCATGGCAACGATTGCAATGAGTTTCAGGGCATTGGCATTGAGCCCGATTTTATTTTCTTCGCTTTGGATCACTTGGCGGTTCATGGGGCACTCCTATTATATTCTTGAACGATTTCCATTTATTTGATAGTGCGACAATCCCTGCCTGTTGTCAATAGTTGAATGGATTTCCGGCTGCGACCGTTCCATCGATAGCATTTATACCCTGCCGGTGATAAAATAAATATGATCTATTGATTTCTTGGCGTTTAATAGGAGGTTGACTATGGAACATATATTCCCATTCGTTGAATTTTCCGGAACGGAATACGAGATCGGCGTTCAAATCGGCAAACTGTTCCGGAAAGAACTATGCAAAGGCGCCGAAGCATCCGCATCACTCCTGCAGGACGCAGAGATCCAAAAGGACTTCGATACTGTAAAACAACTCCTTGCAACAGAATACCCCGACGAACTCCTCCACGCCTACGGCAGAGCCGACGGCGCCGGCGCAGACAGAGACGCCTATCTGCTATTCCTCTGCTATGAGCTCGGAGAAGACCGCGGACCGGAACGCTGTTCAGACATCATCGTGTCCGATGCCGGACACATACTCATGGGACACAACGAAGACGGTCCCTACTCTGCAGAGAATTCCGCACTGGTCAAATGTATATCCGGCGACGACTGGTACTTTGACTACGCTTCCCCGGATGCCCTGGCCGGCGGCTCCTTCGGATTCACCTCTGCAGGCTTGATCTACACCATGAACTACATGTACTTGGAAAACTTGCGAAGAGATCGGACTCCGGTCTGGTTCTTCCTTCGCCGCCTTGTTGCATGCAAAAGCATCGAAGAGATCAGAAAAGCCCTGAAAACGATCGATATCGCTTCGGGATTTCACTGGAACCTGTATATCGGAGGAAGCGCCTATGAGATCGAAGCCAAATACGACCGCGCAGAAATTTCCCAAGTCGATGGCATCTTCGTGCATACCAACCACTACCTGAATCCTTCCCTGGACGAAGGGTATTCTGACCCGGAATCCAACACGCTCTTTCGCTACGCAAAAATCAACGAATTGATCCGCAAAAAAGGAAACATCCTCCGATCAACGGAGGATGTGAAAAGTATTCTGAGCTATCAAAGCACCACATATTACAACAGCATATTCGAAACACCCGAAATGGGCAAAGGCATCACGGCTTGCACGATGATCTTCGACAGCGCCACAGGCAGCATCCGGTACACGAACCACATGCTGGGACAAGCCTATACCTTTTCCCTGTGACGAAACACCTCGAAGCGCTGCATCCTGTAGGGCTGGTTTGGATCGATCCCCCCTTTTTGCAGCGCGATGCGCACCTGCTGTTCGGCTGTATCAACACCTTCCAGATCCGGGAGCAAAAGACCTCTTCGCCCACCGAAGGAAACAATCACGCCATAGCGTTTGGGATCCAGCTCCGAAATATCCTGGATGCCTTGGGGCGGGCTCAGGACATCCACGCTGTATTCCAACAGCGGCAACTCTTTTTCCCGTACAGGAAGAAAACGGGGATCTTCGGTTCCCGCGCTCACGGCGTTGTGAATGATCTCTGATGCAAGACTGTCCCGGACCGGCTGGATCGTTCCGATACAGCCCCGGAGCTGACCATCGATCTTGAGGGAAACAAAAGCGCCGCTGCGACGGTCTGTGAGCTCCGGGGCCAGCCCTTCCGGCTTCTCCAGAGGGCTGTCGGTCCGGATATAATGCTCCAGAGATTGTCGGGCAAGAGCTACATAGGGATCCTGCTTTTCTTCCGACAGATAAAAAGCAGCGACCAGATAGCCCACGCCGAAGGGCGCTTCATAGGACAGCTCTTCCGATCGAACATTTTCCCCGTCCAGGACGCCGGCCATGATCTGAAGCGACCGCAGACCGCACTCTGCCGCTTTTCGGCAAAAGTTCTTTTCGAACTCAAAGAAGCTGGCGCATTTGCAGTCCCGAACCGCGTCACGGATCTGCCGATCAAAGACAGGTCCTTCCGCAGATAGCCCGTAAGGACCTTCTTCGGACAGCTTGTGGGAAAGATCTCCGCTGGCGATAAAAACATAGGAGCGCCCCATTTCTTCGGCAGCCCGGGCGACACACCGGCCAAGGGTGTGGTGCGCTTCCGCCGGGAGCCCTGATATGGAGATCCGAACCACCGGAATATCCATTTCCTGTGCATGCATAAAGTACATCGGAATCATCGTTCCGTGATCCAGCGTGGTGTTCCCCTCTTCCGATTCAATGATGGCCAGGCCTTCCCGGCCGGCCAGCCGGGAGATCCTCCCGGCCAGGTCCGCGTCGTACCGTACATCAATGCGAACCTGAGGCGCGCCGAAATCGGCAAAGGATCCCCGGGCGCGCTCGCCGGCCGACAGTACAAAACAATCTGCATAAGCTGCCGCATGGGGGGTTGCGATCACAAGGGTGTCCGGTTTGAGCGCACGGATCTGCCCGGCCACCCGTTCATACGCATCAACAGTCTTTTGAATCATTTTCTGCCGTCCGCCGCCCACCTCCGGAATGATCAGAGGCGGATGGGGAACGATAAAGGCTCCTTTCAACAACATCACACAAACTCCTTTCCCGTAGATTTCAACACTGCCCCTCGGGCAATTTATAAAGAAATGTTTCCAAGATGGATTCGGCGAAGTCCGGCCTCTTTTCCCAGCTTTTCGGCTTCTTTCATTGTCTCCGCAGGCGTCGGTTGCCGGTCCGTCATGCGCCAGGCCGGGAAAAAACGGCTGATGTGCCAAGGGACCGACGGGTCCAGCTTCGAAGAAATAAAACCGGCGATGCCCGCCAGTTGGACCGCATCATCGTTGACGCCGGGAACGACCAGCGTTGTCAGCTCCACATGCACACCGGCCTCATATATCGTCCGGATGTTCTCCAAAACCGGCGCCAGTCGGCCGCCGCAGTATTTTTGATATACAGTGTCCTCGAAGGCCTTCAGGTCAATATTTGCCGCATCCAGGTAAGGCAGTATCTGCTCCAGCGCTTCCGGAGTCATAAATCCGTTGGTCACCCAAATGTTTTTCAGGCCGGTGTTATGCGCTTTCTTCATGATCTCCAGGGCATATTCGGTAAAAACGGTAGGTTCCGAATACGTAAAGGACACCGACCGGCACTTCCATGCGAAAGCTTTTTTGACATGCTCCTCCGGCTTGATCACCGCACCGCGTATAGCCCGGTCCGGACCGGGCTGCTGAGAGATCTCCCAATTTTGACACCACGCGCAGCGCATGTTGCAGCCTTCCGAGGCAAGAGAATAGGTTTTTGTACCGGGCATATAGTACCGCAGAGGCTTTTTTTCGATGGGATCTGCGGCCACAGAAATCGTCTTTCCGTAGTTCAGACTGTACAGACGCCCTCCGTCATTTTTCCGAACACCGCACAACCCCCTGCTGTCCTGGGGGATGATGCATCTGTGGTGGCATAAATTGCAGACCACACGCTCTCCGGGAAGGCTTTGATATAGAATGGCTTCTTTCATGGTGATCACCACCTTTTTCTGAGTCTTATTTTACCACCATGCGCCTTCGGTTACAAATTTTGCAAAGGTACTGCCCGGCTCGCGTTGACAAAAAATGTACCGCTCTCTATACTTGGCTTAGCCGCACAATCAAAAAGGAGGCATGAACATGCAACAGACAGGAACCATCCGCATTCCGGAAGGCAAAAGGCTCGCTGTGAACCTGGGTTTCGACTTCGACGCATTCTCCGTCTGGATGGAAACTTTTCACCAGCCAAGCCAGGCCTATTTATCCAGAGGTGAATACGGCGCTGAGGTCTGCGTTCCCAGGATTCTGAAATTATTGGACAAATACAGCTTGACCGCCGGGTTCTGCATCCCAGGGCATACAGCCGACTCCTATCCGGACGTGTGCAAAGAGATCGTCGCCGCCGGCCACGAAGTGATGCACCATGGATATGTCCACGAAGATCCCACCCATCTGAAGCTCGAGGAAGAGGACACGATACTCATGAAAGGATTCGAAGCCCTGGATCGAATCGGCGTCAGACCTCTGGGCTATCGTTCTCCGGGGTTTGATCTGAGCGCAAACACACTGAAACTTCTGGAAAAACACGGGATACTCTACGATTCCAGCCTGATGGGCAACGATTTTTATCCCTATCATCCGAGAGTCTGCCAGGCCAACTTCGACAAGGGCAACGTCTACACCGATACCTCAAGCGTAGTGGAAATGCCCGTCACCTGGTATCTGGACGACTTTCCCCACTTCGAGTTCGTGGGTTCCCGTACCGGGATGAAGCCCCAAAGCCAGGTGTTTGAAATCTGGAAGACCTACTTTGATTACGGAAGCACCAACGCACAGGACGGCATGATGGCTATTACCATGCATCCCCAGGTGATCGGAAGGCCGCACCACATTACCATGCTGGAAACGCTGATCGATCACATGCTCGACAACGGCGCCTGGATCACCACACTCAATAATATCCATCAAAGCATCATTTGGTAAGCATTCTGCTGATCAGATGAAAATATGAAAAAAGGATGCGCGCGCGCATCCTTTTCCACTCACAGTTGCTTATTCTTTGACCGCAGCGATCTGTCCCATCAGATCCTCGATGGTCTTGTTGCGCTCTGCAATCTCTTTGCACATAAGCGCCACCCCTTCGTCCAGTTCCTCTCCGGCTGTGTACTTGTCCAGATAATAACCGCCGATCTTCAGCAGGACTTCTTCGATCGCACTCTTCTCTTTACTTACTTTGGATTTCAGCTTTGTGATTTCTACTGCTTCACCGGCTTTTTCCGTCATATCTTTGGCGACGCTGCTCAGCTTATCTAAAAATGCCATACCGATTCCTCCTTTATGGTCTGATGATGCGGATTCCATTTTTGAATGATGTTCTGTGAGGTTATTATATAGCATATGATGCAGGATATGCAATCCCGCAAATATCTTTACCGAGCCAGGGCATGTTCAGCTATGCCGGCGCCTTCAAATACCGGTCGATGTTGTCGATCACTTTTTGCGTCAGGCGCTCCAGTGCCTTTGTACTTGCGCCTGCTCCCGGTGGACCCTTTCGAACGGCGTTGGGGAACTGAAGAATCTCAGGGTCTCCTGCAGCGCCCATGGTATCGCAGAAGAAATAGTGCTGCGGATCGGCAGCCAGCCACTTCTTTAAAGCTTCCGTGTCGTGGCCCGGACCGATGGACGTGTTAAACAGCATTTTCCTTCCGGTCATGACTTCGAATTCCGCTTCCTTGAGCAGGATCACGTTCTTGTTCAGGCCCAGGCAGATGATCCCACTTTCCCGGAGCAGCTCGTGCAACGGTTTAAAATGCATGCCGGCCGCTTCTTTTTCCGGCTTGACGCCTCTGGCAAAGTAAGAAATTTCCGCGCCCAAAAGTTGCAAAGCTTTCGCGATCATGGTTCCGGTGGTCCCCATGCCCACCATCCCCACTTTCATGTCTGTGAGTTCATAGGGATAATTCGCCCACTTCAAAGGTCCGTAGCCGTGTAAAAGTCCGATGGCTTCGTAGAGCACGTATTCCACCACGCCGTTGTCTCCGTAGTCCCGGATCCCGGTCACCGTGATCCCCCGGGAGCGGGCATAGGCGATATCTACATTGGCGGACGCTTCCGAATACAGGCTGCAGCACATGCCGATGTAGCGAAGCTTTGGGCATTGAGAGAGTACGGTCTGTGGATAGTTGCTTGTATGACTCACCAAGATCGCATCCGCATCCCCGATGCGGGCTACGATTTCTTCCTCCGATTCCGGAATGTCATCAAACAGTACGACTTGCTCGGCGATTCTGCGCAGATGGTCGATGCCGAACTGCAGCATGCCTGTCGGTTCTGTGACAATAAGTTTTCGAAACATCGCTGCCTCCCTTCGATATCATTTATACTAGTCGGAACACCGCTTTCTTGTAGCCGACCACGCTTCCGGTAGCGTTGATCACATCCGAAGAAAACGATTCGTTCAGCCGATAGATCGTTTCCTTGTTCTCGTAGTCAAGCTGCTGCAGAATTTCCCGCACGATCAGAGGCATGTTGGCACTGTTGCCGTCATAGACTTTCATGGCAACGCCGATTCGCTCCTTCTTCAAGCCGAAGGTATATACGCCGTCGGCGCCGGCCTTGCTGATCACATTGTCGTCCCGGCAGAGAACGCCGCACAGTGCTTCTGCGTCCATCAGGTTTTCCGGATAGCGCGCGATGATCGCAACGTTGCGGGCAGCGGACGCGGCAAGGGTCTCGTTCGAAATCAGATCGGGCGCCGCAAGGCGAAGATAAGACAAGGCCAGGTTCGGCATCGGAACCGCGAACACCGGCACACCGCAGCCGTCCCAGCCGATCCGGATCTCTTTCACGGGAACATCGGTGAACACCGATAAATATCGAAGGATCTCCTGCTGCACCGGGCTTTCCACTTTCCAGTAATCCGCCGGATCACCGCCCATTTCCCGCTGCATCAGGATCAGGCCCAGGTGCTTGCCGATACAGTTGTGGTACAGCTTTGAAGGAGGCTTCCCTTCCTGCTTGTATTGAGTCGCATATGCCTCCCAGATGGGATAACAGGGCAGCATGATCAGAATATCCTGTGAGATATGGGCTTTTCGCATGATGCTGTCCACCAGTTCCAGTTGCCTTGGACTGCAGGCCAGAGAACCCGACATGATCGAAAGCTCCTCGTCTGTAAGGTCGTATTTCTTATCGATCTCCAAGGGATAAAGCGGCAGGATCTGAATGGGCTTGGAAGAGGATCGATAGTAGCTGACAAAGTCCACATCCCCTGCGCTCATGCGCAAACCTGAATCGTCCACGATGGCGATGCTGCCGATCTGAAAGCATTCCAGCAATGGGCCTCGATAAATTTCCACCAGTTTTTCCGGTTCCATGATGCTCCTTCTCCTATCTGATTTGTGCGATAACAGCTGCAGTCACTTCTTCCGTGGAAGAATGACCGCCCAGATCCGGTGTGCGGCAGCGGCTTTCGGCCAGGACAGCCTCCAGAGCGGAAAGGATCTTTTGGGCCCATTCCGGCTGGCCCAGATGCTCCAGCATCTGCGCTGCCGCCCAGATGGTAGCCATGGGATTGGCTTTCCCCTGCCCGGCGATGTCCGGCGCCGACCCGTGGACCGGCTCAAACATGGACGGGAAACATTTTTCAGGATTGAGGTTGGCGCCGGCGGCAAGACCCATTCCCCCGGCTACCGCTGCGCCCAGGTCCGTCAGGATGTCTCCGAACAGGTTGGAGCAGACCACCACGCCGAAACGTTCGGGCTCCCGGATCATGAACATGCTGGCCGCATCCACCAGCAGCATCTTTGTTTCCACGTCAGGATATTCCAAAGACATTTCACGGAAGATCTCGTCCCAAAAAACCATGCTGTAATTCAATGCGTTGGCTTTGCTGATGCTGGTCAGCGGCTTGCCCTCTTTTCTGGCCAGTTCGAAGGCATACCGCATCACCCGCTGACAACCCTTGCGCGTAAACACCGCGGTCTGCTCTGCCCGGTCTTCAAAAAATCCGCCGAGGCCTGCATACTCGCCTTCCGTATTCTCTCGCACGAAGATCATATCCACCTGCTCCCGGGAAACGCCTGACAGGGGACAAGGCGCCCCCTTCAGCAATCTTACCGGACGCAGATTCACATACTGATCGAACCCTTGTCGGATGACCAGCAGCAAACCCCGAAGGGAAATGTGGTCCGGGACCGTTGGATCCCCCACTGCACCCAACAAAATGGCATCGTACCCGCTCAGGATGTCCAGCCCGTCCGCCGGCATCATCTCACCGGTTTTCAGGTAGTATTCACAACCCCAGGGAAAAGTATCAAATACAAAAGAGAGCGATCCGTCCAGGGCGGCGACGTGCTCCAGCACCTGCTGAGCCGCAGCGGTGACCTCCGGGCCGACTCCGTCACCCCCGATTACAGCGATCTTATAGGAAGGGTACTTCATCATCGATCAACTCCATTCTTTTCAGTGTGTCGTGAACGATCTTTCTTGTCTCCGGCGGCAGCGGAAGGGCCGGCAGCCGTTCGCCGCAATTCCGGCCAAGGACCCGGGTATAGACCGCCTGCTTCAGAGACATATACAGAGGCGTTGCAAAGGTATAAAAATCCATGCAGGCCGTCAGCTTCTTATGATAATCCGCCGCCGCCGCCAGATCTCCGTCTCGAAAAGTCCGCCAGATCCCCACGACATACTCCGGCGCAAAATTCGCCGAACCGTTGATAAAGCCCCGGGCGCCGCCCAAAAGGGCGCCGATGGCCTGATTCTCGAATGCGCAATAAACGATGAAATCCTCTCGCTTTTTCCGGATATCGATCATCTTTTGCACGTGAGCCGCATCGCCGATGGTCTCCTTGATCCCTACGATGTTCCGGTGCTTCAGCGCCAGTCGCTCCACCAGCTCCGGCGGGAAATTGAATCCGGTCAAACCCGGGAAATTATAGATCACGATGGGCAGCTTCGTCGACTCGGCCAGTTTGGAATAATAGGCCTCCACCATAGCTTCTTCGAAAACACAATAATACGGATTGACGATCAGCGCTCCATCGGCGCCGGCCTGTTCCGCAAAGGCCAACAAATCCAGCGTATTGACAATACTGGTGTCACCCACGCCGGCCAGCACGTTCACTCGACCGTCCACATGCCGGATCATGGTCTCCAGATACTCTTTTTTCTCCTGCAGACTCAAGGCGAAAAACTCGCCGGAAGTTCCAAAATAGGCGATGCCGTCCACGCCGGCATCGATCAGGTAGTCCGTATGGTTTTTTGCTGCGTCCAGATCAGGGTTTCCCTGCGCGTCGAAAAATGTGACAGCGGGCGGGTATACTCCTCTGAGATCTTTCATGGTGCTCCTTTCCTGCGTACTCCCGGTTATTATGAAAGGAATACTTCGCATTTATTATATGCCCGAGGGCGGAGCCCGTAAAGGCGATTTTTGCTTCCCACGCGAAGCGTCTATGGTACAATGGAATCGTAAACCTATCGAAAAACCGGGGAGGTGCACCGTGGCAGCAGAAGCGATCAGAACCTATTTGGAAGAAAAGCATGGAGAAATGATGATGCTTTTGGAGCGTCTGGTCCGTATCGACAACCGCAGCTCCAACAAAACCGGTGTGGATCAGATGGGATCCATCCTGCAGGCGGAATTCGAAAAGCTTGGCTTTGCGGCCGAGCGTTTCGAACAAGAGCACTGCGGCAGCAGCATGATCCTTCGCCGGCAAGCGCCCGGCCGCCGGGTGATGCTCATCTGCCACCTGGATTCTGTTTTCCCCGCTGCCATGCTGGAAAGCGAACCGCTCTTTCGCACCGACGGAAACCTGGCGTACGGGCCGGGCGTCGTAGATATGAAAGCCTGCCTGGTGGGCTGCCTGTACGCAGTAAAAGCCCTGCTGGATACCGGAACGCCTGTCCCTGCCCTTTCCGTACTGATGGCCGGGGACGAAGAGCTGGGCAGTCTGTCCATCACAGAGGAGATCGTCAAAGAAGGAAAGATCTCCGACTTCTGCCTGGTCACCGAAGGCGCTCGCCCCGGCATGGCTGTGGTCATCGAGCGAAAAGGCCTGGCCAAGGTCAATATCCTCTGCGAAGGCCGCGGCGCCCACGCAGGCAATGAACCCCAGGAAGGGATCAATGCGCTGATGGCCCTCTGCGATGTACTGCCCCGGATCGCCGCCCTCAACGACTGGGAGAAGGATCGCTTCTGCCTGGTCACTCAAATGAATGCCGGAGAAGCGCCCAATGTGGTCCCCCAAAAGGGAACCGCCTATGTGGATCTGCGTTTTGCAGATATGCAAACCTACGAGTATCTAAAGAATGAGATCGACCGGATCCTGAGGGAACCCAGACAGGACGGCGCCAAACTCAGCTGGAAGACCGAGCTGATCAAACCGCCCATGGCGCCCGTACCGGGCTTCGACGAGTTGCTGGACGCCGTCATCAAAAGCGGAGACGAGCTAGACATCCCCTATCGCTGGGTCAAAGCAGGCGGTATCACCGACGGCAACACTGTGGCTTCCGTGGGTACGCCCACCCTGGATGGCATGGGGCCTGTGGGCGGCATGATGTGCTCCGAATCCGAATTTCTGGAAGTCGATACCATGGTCCCCTGCGCAGCTCGTCTGGCCCTTGCGGTCAGCAAGCTGAAATAGCAAAATATTTCACATTTTTATTGAAAAATCGGCGCCTGTCTGCTATACTGAATTCCGTTGCAGTCCGCTGCATGGTGTGCGCCCGTAGCTCAGTTGGATAGAGCGTTGGACTCCGACTCCAAAGGCCACAGGTTCGACTCCTGCCGGGCGTACCATTTTTAATAAGAGATCCTTTTCGGAGGGATATGCGGAAGTGGCTCAGGGGTAGAGCATCGCCTTGCCAAGGCGAGGGTCGCGAGTTCGAATCTCGTCTTCCGCTCCATTTATCCGGGTGTAGCGCAGCTTGGTAGCGTGCTTGACTGGGGGTCAAGAGGCCGCAGGTTCAAGTCCTGTCACTCGGACCA
>JAQUXD010000153.1 GCA_028692535.1 Eubacteriales bacterium
GGACGTTTGCTGCAGACCCTTACGAGCAAATGGGCGGATATATCAAACGCGGGCTCGGCTTGACCGTCTATTTCAAAGTTGAGAATCCCTTCGGTCAACGTATCCTACAGGTCTTTGTCGGAAATGACGCCTTGGACGGATCGCGCACATACCGTGTGGCATTTGTAACGGACCAGGGCGTCGCTCGAAAATATGGACGTCACAGAATCGAAACGAAGGTGCACGCCGTCGAGGCAATGCAGGCTTATCTGGCAAAGCACAAGCCCGCATATGCAGAGCTTCGAGGAACATATATCATCGCTTGATTTTATTTCTAATACGCAGTATAATTACTGCGTTATGGAAATGAATAGAGTTAAGTATCAAAACTTTAGAAAGGCTTTTATGCCAATGGGGTGCTTCACCGGAGATCAGGTCCGCTTGTGGAAGGATGATTTTGGCCGGGACAATTTTACGCGCTGGATCGCAAGCGGCGATATCCTGCGCCTTAGACGAAATCTTTACACTTTTCCGGACTACCTGCAGCAGCCGGACAGTGCCTTGTACTTTTCCGGAAAGATTTATGCACCATCGTATTTGAGCCTGCACACCGCACTGCATTTTCACGGTTTGATTCCGGAAGAGGTCATGCAATTCACTGCAGTCTCTACGAAAAAGACCGCATATTTTAAAAATGTGTTCGGACAATATACATACCACCACATTTCCCCCCAATATATGTTTGGATTTGAACTGTTGAAATCCGAAGGCAATTCGAATTTCATGATGCTGATGGCGACACCGGAAAAGGCGCTACTGGATCTTCTTCATTTGTATCCTCAATACAAAACCGAAATCGATATGATCGAATTACGTTTGGATCAAACACAAATGACGGAGAGATTCAGCACGCAGACATTCAGAAAGCACTTGGAGCGAATCGGCTCGCCTGAGCTTTCCCGAAGAGCAGACAGACTGATGGAGGTATATTGTGATTGATTCGATGAACAGCATAAAGACCTTTTTTCCGGATAGGATCGCTGCGAATAAATCGTGTGAGCCCTATATGCTGAAAGAGTATATTCAGTGCCAGATACTGGAGTATATCTCCAAGCAGCCCGAGGCGGTGAACATGGACTTTATCGGCGGGAGCAATCTGCGCATCGTGCATGATATTAATCGGTTTTCTGAGGATTTGGATTTCGACTGCAAAGATATGGACTCCGATATGTTTGAAATCCTCACGGAACGGATCTTCCGATTTTTAAATGATTCGGGGTACCATGTAATTGCCAGGGACGCAGAAAGTGATAAAATCACTGCATTCCGAAAGAGTATCTACTTCCCAGAGCTGCTGTTCAGCTTGGGGATCTCGGGCTATCGACAGCAAAAATTTCTGTTGAAGATCGAAATGCAGGATCAGGGCGTAACCTATCCATCCAAAACGGAGTTTATCAATCGTTGCGGATTCGTATTTCCCCTCAGGACAGCGCCGATCGACACATTATGTGCGATGAAAGTCAACACGGTCCTTGCCCGAGGCAAAGGCCGGGATTATTACGACTTGATGTTTCTTTTGCAGCGAACAAAACCCGATTTTCATTATCTCGAGATAAAGGCAGGCATTGCCAACTGGCAACAGATGATCACCAGACTTACAGATGTTGCAGAGGAAACGAACCTGCTTCATAAGAGTCGCGATTTTGAACATCTTCTCTTTGATAAAAATGATGCAAAAAGAATATTGTTGTTCCGGGAATTTATAAAAAATCTTGCAGCGTAAAAACGGCAATGATGAATCCTATCTTTATCTGCTTATGAGGTGAACTGATGCACATCGAACAGATCGAAACGCCGGCCCTGATCCTGGACCTGGATATCATGGAACGGAACATGGACGCCATGGACAAGCTATTGGAGGGCAGCAGCGCCCGGCTCCGTCCGCATTATAAATCGAGCAAATGCACGGCCATTGCCCACATGCAGATGGCGCGCGGCGCAAAGGGGATCACCTGCGCCAAGCTATCGGAGGCGGAAGATCTTGTGCTTGCAGGAATTTCGGATGTTCTGATCGCCAATCAGATCACGGAGCTCTCCAAGATCGGGCGTCTTGCCTATCTTGCCGGTTGCTGCCGGATGACGGTCTGCGTGGACAATTCAGCAAACATCGATGATTTGCAAAAAGCTGCGGCGCTTCAAAACACGGTCATTCACTGCCTGGTCGAATACGACATCGGCATGAACCGCTGCGGCGTTCATACGAAGGAAGAATTTTCTGCGTTGGCCAGGCAGGTCATGGATTGTCCGAATCTGGTCTTTGACGGGATCCAGGCCTATGCCGGCAATCTGGCCCATCAGGAGGACTATGGCTGCAGAGCCCGGGAGTCCGATAGGGTCGAGGCAAAGCTGATGGAGCTGATCGCCTGCTTGGAAGAACAGGGTATTTCTGTCGAAGAGGTGAGCGGAGTCAGCACCGGTACTTTGGAATTCCATGTCAAAGATACGGTGTATACCGAGCTTCAGCCGGGAAGCTATCTGTTTATGGATGCAGCTTATCGCGCCGTTGGAGTCAGCTTTGAGCACAGCCTTTTTGTCCTGGCTTCGGTGGTCAGCCGGGCCGGCGGTGGTGTCATCACCGATGCGGGTCTCAAATCCGTGAGTGTGGATCAGCGGTCGCCCCGATTTGTGGGATATGAGACTTACGAGGTTGACATGAGCGAAGAGCATTGCGCCATCTACGGCAAGGACCTTCCGCAAAAGGTGGGCGACCGGATGCTGCTGATCCCCAGCCATTGCTGCACCACGGTGAATCTCCACGATCACATCTGTTTCGTCCGCGACGGCCGGGTGGTGGACCGGGTGCCGGTCACCGGGCGGGGACACAGTCGGTGATCGCTGAAAGGGATTTGACAAAAGCATAAATTCCGTCTAAAATAAAATACAAAATTAGAATAGACGGAATAATTGCGTAATTTTCCCATTTCAGAAAGCGAGGGAGCTGCTTTGTATATCAAAAGAGCGATGGAGAATGTCATCCTGAAAACCTCAGAGACATTTCCGGTCTTGCTTTTAACCGGGCCGCGGCAGGTCGGAAAAACGACGCT
>JAQUXD010000033.1 GCA_028692535.1 Eubacteriales bacterium
GCGTGCCCTCCGCCAGCGTGGTCCAGTGTTCGTCATCCTGTGTGAATTGTATTTTTCCTTGATTTCTTTGAATCTTTGTCCGCTCCCTGATATCGCTCAGATAACCCTCCGGCGTCAGAGCGCAGACGCCCCGGGCCACGTGGCCGTTTTCCGTCAGGGTGTTTTCGATGGAGTATCCGATCATGCAGTAGTCGTACCGTTCCTGATCCTCGGCTCGAGACAGGTAGTCGTAAGCGGAAACAAAGGCATCGCGTCCGTAATAGTCATCCGCATTGATCACAGCAAAGGGCCCGTCGATCAGAGGTTTCGCCTGGAGCAGGGCGTGACCGGTCCCCCAGGGTTTGTTACGACCTTCGGGGATCGAAAAGCCTTCCGGCACCGCGTCGATCTCCTGATAAGCGTACTGAAGATTCATTCGCCCGGCAGCCCCCCGATCCATGATTGCCTTAAAGTCCGCTTCGATTTCTTTTTTGATGATACAAATGGCTGTCTCAAATCCGGCGCGCCAGGCATCGTACAAGGAAAAGTCGATGATCAGCTCTCCGTCGCTGCCGATGGGGTCCATTTGTTTCAACCCGCCGTACCGACTGCCCATGCCGGCGGCCATGATGACCAATACAGGTTTCTTGTCCATAATTCCTCCTTATTTTCTAATACCGACTAATACGCGGGGTCTTGGAGCAGCGTACCGTCTTTCATGTAAATAGCGGCTTCATCGAAAAGGGGCTCCCGTTGCGCTTGGTTGCCCTGAACATAGGATGCGATCGTATAGTGATGTTCCAGTTCCAGATTGTCGGTGATCACTACGAGCATCGTGCAGGTTTCTCCGTCCTGCAGAGGGATCTTTTCGTCGATTTCATGTCCGTCCAGGAGGCCGATGTCGATCGGCGTCTCCGAAAGGACGGTGTCGTCTACTTGGATGACAAACAAAGCTTCTTCATAAGTTACGGTGTCCGGGGACGACGATACCGGCTTTATGTCCGCGCCAAGCGTTCCGGTGATGTGGAAGCCCTGACCGTTGCCGCCATAGGAGCCCATAAATCTGATATGCATGTAAGGAAAGATTTTATCCTGGATCCGACGCAGGGATAGGGCGTCGTTTTTCTCTGTTTTCGTGACATCTCCTTCGGCAATGACGAGGGTGGGATCCAGCTCCGCGTCAAAGATCTTTGCGTTCACCGTCAGCGAAAAAGACGTGCCGTTTCTTTCCATGGGAAGAATCTTGTCCCCGAAATCCAAGCTCACGGCTGTTCCGTTACGGACTTCTTTGGGAAGGAGGGTATAGGTGACCGGGACGGTGAGATCGGCTGCATCCGGAACCCCGATAGTCGTTTGGATCTGTTCGATATAACTTGCCTGTTTTTCCAGCCTATCGTCCACGTTCGTATATATGGAGCTGATCTGCGTGTTTACGGAGTCCTGCAGTGTCCACAAGGAAGAAGTGGTTTGCGCAAGCTGTCTTTCCAATTCGGCGATCTTGAGATAGGAGAGGCCTTGTGCAAGCAGGAGGGCAAGAATCAACAGAAAAGGGATGTTTTTCTTCATAAAATACCAGCTTTCTCTAAAAAATATGGTCGTCTCAAAAGAGTGGTCCTGTACAAAACGACCGTTGCCATATAGTATATCATAGAGCTTGCAAAATATTTAGACAGATGAAAACAAAGGAGAGGGATCATTGAAAAAAACAGTTCGCATGCAGGACCGATGGATCTTTATTCTCGGAGCGGCGGGATTTGCCGCAACAGCCCTGCTCATGATGAACGGCAGCCTGGAGCGCCTGGACCTGATGATTCAGACGAGTGTATTGCAGGGAAGAACTCCGACGCTGACGTCGTTGCTGATTCCCCTCACCTACAGCGGAAACTGGCAGGCAGTCACTCCGATGTGCCTGGTTCTGCTTCTGATCCCGAGAGCCCGGAGGGCTTATGGCATTCCCCTGACCCTGGCCGCGCTTTCCGCCGTGCTTTCTTACCAGGTGCTGAAACACTTGTTTTCCAGGGTGCGGCCCGATGTGTCCCTGCACTTGCTGGAACAGGGCGGATACAGTTTCCCCAGCGGCCACAGCCTGACCGGCTTTCTGGTCTGGGGCACTTTGATCCTGCTTCTGCTCTATTATTACGGCACAGACGGCGCCGAGCTGCCTTTGTACAAAAAAGAAGAGGGCGCCGTTCCCTTCATTCGTTCGGAAAGGCGCCTCAAGGTCGTGTGCGGCATACTCTTTCTATATATCGGGCTGATGGGCTTTTCCCGGATCTACGTGGGCGTCCACTGGCCCAGCGACGTGCTGGGGAGCTGGTTTCTGGCTCTGCCGATTTTGGTGATGCTCAAAAGGATCATTTGGAAGCAGGATGCTTCAGATAGTCCTCCAGAAAAGTAATGGCTTCTTCGTAGCCGGCGGGGCCGTGGCCGGCAATGGTGCGGACACAGGCTTTGCCGGCGAAGGAGATCCTTCGGTATTCCTCGCGGGCGGAGATGTCGGTCAGGTGGACCTCCACCGCGGGAATACCCACGGCCCGCAACGCATCCAGAATGGCGATGCTGGTGTGGGTGTAGGCGGCCGGGTTGATCACGATCCCGTCAAACCGTCCCCGGGCCTCCTGGATCTCGTCCACGAGCGCGCCTTCGTGATTGCTCTGAAAACACTTGCATTCAAAGCCGTGCTTTTTGCAGGCTTTTTCGATCCGCCGGACCAGATCCTCGTAGGTCTCTCTGCCGTAGAGATCCGGCTCCCGCAGGCCCAGCAGATTGATGTTGGGGCCGTTGATGATCAGCAGCTTCTTCATTTTCCGATCCTTTCCCGAATGTTCTTCACCACTTCCGCAATGGAACAGTTGCTCATGATGCGGATATCCGCAAAAGCTTCGTACAAACCGATCCGCTCCCGATACAGTTCCATAACTTCTTCTCGATTCTTTGAAAGAGGCCGCCCCTTGATGGACAGTCGTCGAGGATCCCGTTCCAGCAGGAGGATGAGTCCGTTTTGCTTCAGACGGGCGTAGTTGAGGGGATCCTTGACGACGCCGCCTCCGGTGGCAATCACCAGTTTGTTTTCTTTTCCGAGCTTCTGCAGCTGCTCTGCCTCCAACTCTCGGAATACCGCCTCGCCCTCCTGTTCGAAAAGGTCCGGAATCGACAGACCGGCGGCGGCTTCCACCTCTTCGTCGGTGTCGGCAAAATCCATCCCCAGTTCCGCTGCCAATTGTTTGCCTACGGTGGTCTTTCCGCAGCCGGGCATGCCGATCAGCACCAGATTCGTCAGATCGTTCATCAAGTCCTCCCGGATCCCTCCGATCAGTCCGTCGGGCAAGGATTGCCCCGTAAAGAGTTCCGCCGCCCGTTTGGCCTGGGCCACCAGCATGGTCAACCCTCCGCTGCAGGGGATCCCCAAAGCCTTCGCCTGGAGGATCAGCCGTGTGGAAAAAGGATTGTAGATCACGTCCAGGACTCCGCGGCATCGGGGGAAATCGACCAGGTCCAAGGGCTGTTCTTCGGTGTCGGGATACATGCCTACCGGCGTGGTGTTTACGATCAATTCTGCATCCCGGTGCAGGTGAAGATTTCCGTAATGACTGCTGCCGCTGCGGGAAATGACCGCCGGCCGGCCGCCGCGATCCCGGACTGCGGCCCGGGCGGTCAGGGAGGTGCCGCCGCTGCCCAGTATCAGGACTTTTCGATCCCGAAAATCCAGACCGGCCTGGTCGGCCATGGCGCAGAAGCCGTCATAGTCGGTATTGTCGCCATAAATCGAGCCGTCAGGCCTTCGCACCAGCGTATTTACGCTGCCGATCTGTTTTGCCCGATCCGAAAGCTTTTCACAAAAGGGGATCACAGACTGCTTGTACGGGATCGTCACATTCAAGCCCTGCCAGTTGCCTTCTTTGAGGAAAGGTTCCAGTTCGTCCCGTTGCAGAGGGATCAGTTCGTAGCTGTAGTGCCCGAGCTTTTCGTGGATGATCTTGCTGTAGCTGTGCTCCAGCTTTTCTCCGATCAGGCCGTATCTCATGTCAATACTCCGAATAGGCCCCCAGGAAGACGAAGGGATCGCAGTACCCTTTCAGGTCGCCCAGGAACTGAAGCACTTCCGGCGCATAAACGCTGGCGTCGATGTCGAAATAGAACATAAAGGCAAAATCCGTTCCCAGAATGGGACGGCTTTCAATTTTGCAGATGTTCAGCCCCAACGAAGCGAATTTGGCCACTGTTTGGTACAGAGATCCCGGGGTGTGGGGAATGGCCATCATCAGGCTGATCTTATTGGCGCCGGGGAAGATCTGCAGTTCTTTTCCGATACAGATGAACCGGGTATAGTTGTCGTCGCTGTTTTGAATGTCGTGCTGAAGAGGGGAAAGTCCATAGAGCCGGGCACAGGCCATGGAGGAAATAGCGGCCAGGTCTTTTCGTCCGCTTTCGGCCACGCGCTTGGCGGCCACTGCCGTATTCTCGCAGGACATAAAGCGGATCTCCTTATGGGCGTTCATGAAATCACTGCACTGTCCCAAGGCCTGCTCGTGGGTATAGATCTCCCGGATATCCTCCAACCGGGCGCCCTCGTTGGCCAGCAGGGAATGGTTGATCTTCAGCTTGCTGCTGCGAACGATGGAGAAACGATATTTTTTCATCAGGTCGTAGACTTCGTTGACGGAGCCGTAGGAGCTGTTTTCGATGGGCAGGATGCCGTATTTGCACAATCCCTTGTCCACAGCGTTGAACACTGATTCAAAATTACTGAAGTACATGATGCTGGGCAGGGCAAACATTTTATCGCAGATCTGCTGGGAGTAGGATCCCTCTACACCCTGACAGGCGACCACGGCTTTTTGAGGAAAAAGCGGAGCAGTCTTAACGATCGCAGCGCGGATCTTCTTTTCCAGGGCCGTTTCCTGAGCGACGAGTTTCACCTGCGCCGAGCGGGACAGATCGAAGAGCGTATTGAAAAAGACTTTGGTGTAAATTGCCAGCTCTTCCCCGTTTTTCTCCGTCATCCGATCCAGGATCTCCCGTTCCCGTTCTCTGTTGAGGACGTTCAGGCCGTTTTCTTTCTTGTAACGGGCCACGTCGGTGGCCAGATACATCCGTTCTTTGAAAAGCTCGGCCATCTGATCGTCAATGTGGTCGATTTTTTTTCTGCACTCTTCCAAGTTCATCATCGTTTGTCTCCTAAGTATAGATCATATAGCGCAATGGCGGTGGCAGCTTCCACGCAGGGCACGGCCCGGGGCACCACACAGGGGTCGTGCCGTCCTTTGACGGTGAGCTGCGTATTTGTGCCGGTGGACAGATCCACGGAATCCTGGGGCAGGCCGATGGAAGGCGTGGGCTTGAAAGCTGCTCGGAAAATCAGGGGCATGCCCGAGGCCAGTCCACCCAGAATGCCGCCGTTGTGGTTGGTCTTCGTGCGAACCCGTCCGCCTTCGTAACAAAAAGCATCGTTGTTGACGCTGCCGGTGGACCGAGCTGTTTCGAAGCCGTCCCCAAATTCGATGCCCTTGACGGCGGGGATGCCAAAGACGGCAGCGGAGATCCGGTTTTCCAGGCCGTCAAAAATGGGTTCTCCCAACCCCGGAGGCAAGCCCAGCACGCAGCACTCCACGATGCCGCCTACGGAATCCTTTCGAGCGGCGGCATCCAGAATATGGGTCTCCATGCTCTGACCGGCCTGTCTGTCCAAAACGGGAAAAGGTGCTTGCTGAAGCTCCTTCAGAGCTTCCGGCGTAGTGTTTACAGGGTCGAAAGGACGGTCTTCCACGGACCCGACGGAACGGATGTGGGCGCCTATATAAATTTCCTTCTCTTCCAGAAGCTGGGCGCACAGGGCTCCGGCAAAGACCAGTGGCGCGGTAAGCCGGGCTGAAAAATGACCACCTCCCCGGATATCGTTGGCGCCGCCTGTTTTGATATAGGCGGTGTAGTCGGCGTGACCGGGCCGGGGGATGTGCTTGAGTTCATCGTAGTCTTCGGAGCGTGTGTCTTTGTTCCGGAAGACAGCGCAAAGGGGCGCGCCGCAGGTCTTGCCGCCGGCAAGGCCCGACAGGATCTCCGGCAGGTCCGGTTCTTTCCGTGGAGAAGAGAGGGCGCTCCCTCCGGGAGCCCGGCGCTTCAGCCGGGACAGGATTCGATCCATGTCCGGCTCGATGCCGGCAGGCAGTCCGTCGATGACCACACCCAGAGCTTCCGAGTGGGACTGGCCAAAGAGCTGGATCCTCAGGTATTTTCCGAAATCAGATGACATGGGCATTTCCTCCAAGCGCATTGTAATCGGTAAAAAATTCAGGATAGGATTTGGAGACCGCCTGGGCGTCCCGGATCATCACCGGGCCGCGGCTTACTGTGGCGGCAATGGCCGCGGCCATGACGATTCGATGATCTTGGAAGCTGTTTACGGTCCCGCCGTCCAGACTTCCGGTCCCATCGATGATCAGATCGTCGTCATCGTTTCGGATCCGGCCGCCCAGGGCTTGGATCATGGCTTTGACCGATTCGATCCGGTCGCTTTCCTTGAGGCGGAGACGGCCGCAGTTTCGCAGAACGGTGCTTTCTTTTTTTCCGCAGGCCAGCACCGCCAGGATCGGGACCAGATCGGGGATCTCCCGCACATCCGTGTCGGTTTCACCGCTGTCCAGGATGGTTCGGATCCGCCGGTCTGCCTGGAGGGATTCATTCGAAAGGCCCAGAACATCTATCGAAGACCCGAGGGCTGATGCTGCAAGCCAGAATGCGCCGTTGCTCCAGTCTCCTTCTACCGTAAAAAAGGCTGGCGCGCGATAAGCTTGTCCTCCGGGGATGCTCCAGCCTTTTGCTTCGGGCAGGATCCGGATGCCGAAGCGGGTTTGGCAATCCAGCGTCATGTCCACGTAGGCGCCGCTTTCCAGGTCGGTGGTCAGGATCAGTTCGCTGTCCCCCTCCAGAAGAGGCAGGGCCAGAAGCAGGCCGCTGATGTATTGGGAACTGATGTTTCCGGGGATCTCGTAGCGACCGCTCTGCAAGCGGCCGGAAAGGCGAAAGGGCAGCGCAGGTCGGGAAAAACGGGTGCCGTGCTGCGTCAGGAGGCTCAAGAGAGGTTCCATGGGGCGCCGGGGCAGCCGCCCTTCTCCCGTAAAGGTGACATCCAGTCCCAGGGCGGCTGCGATGGGCACCAGAAGCCGGAGCGTGGTGCCGCTCTCGCGGCAGTCTGCCGCGCCGGCGCCCCGCAGGATCTCCAAAGCCTGTCTTGTGGCGATCAAATCTTCTGAAGGCTTTTCAATGGAAATCAGCTCCGGATTTCCGCTCAGGGCGGCGCAGATCATGGCCCGATGGGCCTGGGATTTGCTGGGGATACTGTGGATCCTTCCGTTCAGGATCGAGGGTTGGATCAGAATGTTCATATTACTCCAATCCGGTCCGAAGCAGGGCTTTCGCCTCGTCCAGGTTCATGGAAACGGGTTCACAGGCGCCGATGCGCCGGGGCAGGACCAAGGTCAGCCGATCTTTGCGCTTCTTTTTGTCTGCGCCGACGGCAGAAAGGAGATGTTCGGGGTTCCATTCAATAGAACCCCAAAGGCCTCGGATCTCCAGTATTTGCCTTAAGGCGTCCAGCGTGCCTTTTTCTGCAAACCCGCTCTTTTCCGCCGCCCGGGTGACGGCGATCATACCCAGGGCTACTGCCCGTCCGTGTCGTATTGTGTAGTTGCTACACACCTCTATCGCATGGCCCAGCGTGTGGCCGAAATTCAGGATCGCCCGCAGACCTTCTTCCTTTTCGTCCTGTTCCACCACAGAGGCTTTAAAAGTTACGCAGCGGCGGATCACTTCTTCCTCGGAGAAGGAGGCTTTGCCTAAAAGTCCGAAGAGGATCGGATCTCCGATGACCGCGCACTTTACCGCTTCCGCCGTGCCTTCGGCATATATTTCGCCGGGCAGCGTTTGCAAGACGTCGGTGTCGCAGAAAACGGCTTGCGGCTGGTAAAAGGCGCCGGCCAGATTCTTCCCCCTGTTCAGATTGATGCCGGTTTTCCCTCCTACGGAAGAATCCACTGCGGCCAGAAAGGTGGTGGGCGCTTGGACGAACCGGATCCCCCGCAGGTAACAGGCGGCCGCAAAGCCCGCCATGTCGCCTGTTACGCCGCCGCCCAGCGCCAGGATCCCGTCGCTTCGGTCGAAGCCTTCTTCGGCCAGAAAATCCAGCATAGAGCCAAAGGTAACCAGCGCCTTTTGCGCTTCTCCGTTGAGAAAGACGAATTTCGACACCGGATAACCGGCTTCCTTCAGAGAGGCTTCCACCGACGGTCCGTAGAGTCGATCCACCACATCGTCGGTGATCACTGCTATTTTACACCCGGAAAGCACAGAAGGCAAAAGCTCGCCCAGCCTGCCCAGAAGCCCCGGGCCGATCCTCACAGTATAAGGAGGATCCGTGTGCACGGTCACAGTATTCATTCTTCCATATCCTCTCTGTCCGCCAATTCTTTGAGCTCTCGGCCCTCCTTCAACAAGGCCGTCAGCTTTTCACGGTCTTTTTCTGCCACGGCCTCTCTGTATGCCTTCAGGTGCTCGATCATGCCGTCGATCTCTTCGGTCAGGTGTTCTGCGTTTTCTAAAAAAAGTTCACTCCACATGAGCTCGTTCAGCCGGGCGACCCGTGTCATATCCTTGTAGCTGCCGGCGGAAAAACCGTGCTGCATTTGGGCTGTGGGACTTTTTACATAAGCGCTGGACACCACATGGGCCAACTGGGAAGTAAAGGCGATGCGCCGGTCGTGCTCCCGGGCTGTGGTGATCACGATGTTCCCGAAGCCCAGGGCGCCCCAGAATTTTTTGATCATCTGAAGCCGCTCCAGGCCGATCCCCTTTGGGGGCACCAGCAGGAGAGAGGAATTCTTGAACATCGAACCCTGGGCGTTGTCAAAGCCCCACCGTTCCACGCCGGCCATGGGGTGGGCGCCAACGAAGCAGTAACCGTTCG
The DNA here is from genome assembly GCA_028692535.1 of Eubacteriales bacterium. Lineage (GTDB taxonomy): Bacteria > Bacillota > Clostridia > Peptostreptococcales > Anaerovoracaceae > UBA10908. Next base: position 8,939 of record JAQUXD010000033.1, read on the forward strand.
CTTCCGCATGGGGAAACAGCACGTCACAGATGGATTCTTTGACCCCTCCGCAGTCCATGATGATGCATCCGGGCTTGAACCGGCGACAATTGTCCTTGACCCATCGGATGATGTCGTTGGGGTACAGCGCCACCAGGATCACGTCGCAGACGCCGATCCGCTCTTCGGTCAACTCCAGATCGATGGCCTCCAGCAACCGGGCCTTGTGGGTCGTGCTCACGTTGATGTCGTATCCCATCACCGTGTCGGGTGTTTCTCTCTTGATGGACTTTGCGATGGAGCCTCCGATGAGGCCCAGGCCTACAATACCGATGTTCATGATGTTTCCTCCTTTGCTTCGGGGGGTTATTGGCTCATTTCCTCTGAGCACATAGCGAAGGGGCGTACGGCAAAAATGGCTTTGGCAACTTCTGCGAATCGCTCCGGAGTCAGGGACTGGGCGCCGTCGCACAAGGCGTGCTGGGGATCGTTATGAACTTCGATCATCAGTCCGTCCGCTCCTGCGGCCGTTGCCGCCAGTGCCAAGGGTTTGACCAGTTCGGCCATTCCCGCGGCGTGACTGGGATCCACGATCACCGGTAAATGGGTCTTCTTTTTCAAGACCGGGATGGCGGAAATGTCCAGTGTATTGCGCGTGGAAGTCTCAAACGTGCGGATGCCTCTTTCGCAAAGGACTACGGATTCATTGCCGCCGGCCATGATGTATTCGGCACTCATGAGCAGTTCGTCGATGGTGTTGGCCATGCCGCGTTTCAGCAGGATCGGACGATCCACACGGCCCAATTCTTTGAGCAGCTGGAAATTCTGCATGTTTCTGGCGCCCACTTGGATCATGTCCACTTCTTCGAAGTATTCCAATTGACTGATTTCCATGATCTCCGTTACGACCGGAAGTCCCGAAGCTTTTTTCGCCTTGATCAGCAGATCGATGCCGTTGCCGCCCAACCCCTGGAAGGCGTAAGGGGATGTGCGCGGCTTAAAGGCGCCTCCGCGCAGAAGAGCAGCGCCGCCGTCCCGAACGCCTCGGGCTACTTCATTCATCTGTGCTTCCGTCTCGATGGAGCAAGGCCCGGCGATGATCACGAAATGTCCTCCGCCGATCTTGACGCCGCCTACATCCACGATCATGTCATCGGGATGGAATTTCCGGTTGGCGTTCTTGTAGGGCTCCCGGATTCGTTTCACATCTTCCACGATGTCCAGGGATTTGACAAGATCCATGTCGATCACCGAGGTGTCCCCCACCAGGCCCAGCACCAGATTGTTGACGCCCAGGCTGGAATGGATGGTGATGTTCTGGCCGGTGAGCCATGTCGTCAGGTTTTCCAATTGTTCCGGATCGGGATTGGCTTTTAATACAACTATCATTTTTTACCTCCGCCTAATAAAAAACTCCCAAGCGTTCTGCTTCGGAGTTGCAATCCATTGTGTAAGAAGGGTCGTCTTACAAACAAGTCACTCGTCTTTGGCTGCAGAACGCAAAGAAACCTTGCGGTAATAATATCCTGCAAAGCTAAAGTAAAAGTATTCTGCTGCGAAACGGTTGGTTCTCATCGTTTGGATCTCCTGTAAATATTGGATATACGTTAGCACAAAAAAAACGCACTGTAAAGTGACTTTTGAAAAAAAAGCGACCCTCGCATGTGCGAAGGTCGCTGCACTGGATCAATTTACAGTTTTTTGATCTCGCGAATGATGGATTGGACTGCCTGATCCACCAGCTCGTGGGTGGTGGCCAGGTTCATGCGCACGAAGGGCACGAAGTTGTCTCCTCCGAACCATTCGCCGTAGTCGAAGGCGATGCCGCACTTGTCCTGCATAAAGGTTTTGACTTCCTCCTGGGTTTTGAAATACTTTTCAAAATTCATCCAGAGCAGATAAGTTCCCTGCAGGTCGGCTACGGTAACGTCGGGGATCTCCTTGGCAAAGGTGTCCCTTACGTATTCGAAGTTGCTGTAGATTTGGGCCTTGATTTCTTCCAGCCAGGCCCTGCCGCCTTTGTAGGCTGCTTCCACAGCCACAAAACCGAAAGCGTTCCCTTCGTAGGTGTGGATCCGTCTTTGGTATTCCAGATAACGTTCCCGCAGTTCTTCGTTGGGGATGATCACCATGGAATTCTGCAGGCCGGCCAGGTTGAAGGTCTTGGAGGCAGCGGTCATGGTGATGCAGAAATCGTCGTAATCGCCCAGGGTCGCCGTGGGATAGTGCTTGTTGTCTCCGAATACGAAGTCCTGATGGATCTCGTCGGAAATGACCAGCACGTTGTGCTTACGGCAGATCTCCATGAGCCGGCGGAGCTCTTCGGGGGTCCAGACTCTGCCGATGGGATTGTGGGGCGAGCTCATGATGAAGAGTTTGACATCGTTTTCCGCGATATCCTTTTCGAATTTTTCGAAGTCGATGGTGTAATCCATACCGTTGCGCACCAAGTCGCACTGGATCAGTGTTCGGTCGTTCCACTTGGCGGCGTTGATCATGGGATAGTAGACCGGTGTGAGCAGGATCACTGCGTCATCGGGTTTCGTAGCCCAGAGGAGGACCCAGTTGAAAGCGGGCACGATGCCCGGAGCGAAGCAGATCCATTCTCTTTTAACGTCGTATCCGTGGTATTTCTTTTCCCATTCGATAAAGGCGTCAAAATAACCTTTCCCCGGGGAGTAATATCCGAATGCTGCGGTGTCGATGTACTTCTTGAGGGCTTCCGTGATACAGGGAGCTTCCTTGAAATCCATGTCGGCTACCCACATTGCCAGAAGATCGGGATCGCCGAACTGCGAATCCAGCGCATCCCATTTCGCGCTGTCGGTCCCGCGTCTGTCGATGTATTTCAGTGCCATGTTGATTCCTCCTATTAAATTAATAAAATAAGTAGTGTGAAAAGTGTGTATCGGGAAAGAGCCCGAGGGCCGGGGCTCTCGCATACTCCGTTTTTAATGATATCAAAAAACAGGATCTGTCGCAAGGTATTCTCCCGATCATTATTGTATGCGAAAGGGAATTGCGGTAGAATATCCCAACAGGGCACGAAGGAAATAGTTCTACCGTGACCCGGAAGGAGAAGAAAGATGACACAGAAAAGAAAAAGCAAAACACAATCGTTATCCCTGAAAAACCAGCTGACCGTCCGCGGTATGATCATCGGCGGATTGGGGGCAGTCATCCTCACTACGAGCTCCATGTATGTGGCGCTCAAACTGGGAGCCTTACCCTGGCCGATCATTTTTGTCGCACTGGTATCCATGTTTTCCCTTAAAGCGCTGGGAAACACCAACATCAATGAAATCAACGTCACCCACACGGCCATGTCGGCAGGCGCCATGGTGGCCGGCGGCGTAGCCTTCACCATTCCCGGTCTGTATATGTTGGACCCCGGCACGGAAACGGATATGACCACCCTGTTTCTGGTGGTCTTGGGCGGGGTGCTCATGGGACTGATTTCCACGGGGATCATCCATCATCACTTCATCGTGGAGAAAGACCTTCCGTATCCCATGGGGCAGGCGGCGGCCGACACCCTGGTGATCGGAGACGAAGGAGGAAAGAAATCCAGGACGCTCTTTTCCGCCTTCGGCGTTTCAGCCCTTTTTACCTTCCTGCGAGACAAGCTTCTGTGGATCCCTTCCACGTTGCCGGTGAGCAGTGGCCTTATCAACGCCGGCGTGGCGGCTTTTGTCTGGTTGTCGCCCATGTTGCTGGCTGTGGGATATATTATCGGACCGTTGTATATCTTCGTTTGGTTCCTGGGCGCCATCATCGGTGACATCGGTGTTGTCGTCGGCGGCGTGTCCGCCGGATGGTGGGACCTGTCCACAGCTTCGGCCATCAAGACCTCTCTGGGTATCGGCGTTATGGTCGGCTGCGGTGTCGGCATCGTGGTCAAGGGCATCCTGCCCGCAGCCGGTGAAATGATCAAAAATATGATGAAACGAAGCAGCGGAAGCGCCATGAACATTCGGATCGTACCTTTTGTTCTGACCGCCTGCGCGCTGCTCTTTACTTTAGGCGTTGGCATGAGCCCGTTGACCGGCGTCCTGACCATCGTCGGCGTTTGGTTGGCTTGCTCCATGTCCGCCCAAGTGGTGGGACAGTCGGGCATCAATCCCATGGAAGTCTTCGGTGTGATCGTACTGCTTTTGATCCAACTGGTCGCTCGGCTGCCCCAGTCTCAGGCGTTCTTCGTGGCGGCTGCGGTGGCGGTAGGCTGCGGCCTGGCCGGCGACATTATGAACGATTTTAAAGCGGGGCATATACTGAAAACCGATCCGAAGGCCCAATGGACCGCCGAATGTCTGGGCGGGCTGATCGGCGCATTTGTGTCTGTGGGCGTATTTTTCGTAGTCCTCAAGGCCTACGGTCCGGAGGCCTTCGGTCCCGACAAAATGTTTCCGGCGCCCCAGGCCAGCATGGTAGCGGCCATGGTAGGCGGTATACCCCACATGACTTCTTTCATAATAGGTTGTGTGACTGGGCTGGTCCTTTACGTAATGAATCTTCCGGTCATGACGCTGGGCCTGGGCATCTATCTTCCGTTCTATCTGTCGCTGACGGCGATGATCGGCGGACTGCTGAAATACCTGACGGATCGCTTCGCGCCGAAATTCACCCAATCGGGCCTGGGCGACATCATTGCCCCAGGATTGCTGGGCGGCGAAGCCGTGATCGGCGTGATCCTGGCATTGTACCAGGCTTTTTCCGGCATCGCTTCCATCGGTTAAACGAAAGGTAACGCAATGAGAAAAACCAAGATCGTATGCACCATCGGACCGGCCTGCTCTCAGGAAGAAACGCTTCGGGCCATGTGCCTGGCCGGCATGAATGTGGCTCGGCTGAACTTTTCCCACGGGACCCACGAAGAGCACCAGATCAAGATCGACCGGCTCAAAAAAATCCGGGAAGAGCTTAATTTGCCCGTAGCGATCCTGCTGGACACAAAGGGGCCCGAGTACCGGATCCGGACGTTTCGGGACGGTAAGATTTTTTTGCAGGAGGGAGACCTCTTTACTTTTGATACCCGGGACGTGCCCGGCGACCAGCAACGGGTTTCCGTAAACTATCAGGGACTTACTCAGGATCTGTCTCCGGGCGATCAGATCCTTCTCAACGACGGCATGCTGATCTTCGAAGTGATCAGCCTTACGGAAAACGAAGTTCTCTGTAAAACGCTGGTGGGCGGAGAGCTCTCTGACAGAAAGAGTATGAATTTTCCGGGCAAAGTCCTGAAACTGACCTATCTGAGCGAACAGGACAAAGAAGATCTGCTTTTCGGGATCCGAAACGATGTGGATTTTGTCGCCTGTTCCTTCGTATCCACGCTGCAGGATA
>JAQUXD010000034.1 GCA_028692535.1 Eubacteriales bacterium
CGTCAAAAAGCGCAAGCCCGCCAAGACGTAGTATGAAAGCGGAGGCCAGTAGCGGTACAGTTGGATCCCGTTGTACCAGTATGGTGTATAGAGCGGATAGCTCGTACCGTTTTGCAGACCTTGATACATCACTTCGGTCTTGAACAAATGGCCCCAGATATCGTTTCCGCTCCCATAGAAAGCGCCCTCCCACATGACACGGGAGATCAGCAGTGATACAAAAGCCAGGATCGCTGTAGCCAGGATCCATTGGAATACGCGTCCTTTATCAGTCTGAATCATGATGACCGCTTCTTTCCAGATATCCATAAACAGCGCGGCGAACGAAGTACATCACGAAAAACGGCACAGCCACAGACAACCCTTTGCTGCTGAAGAAATCCCAAGGAGAAGGAACTTCCACAAACAGGATCGTCTCGCCCCAATAGATCAACGCATCCGCCAGCACCAATCCGCCCAGAAACGTGGCAAAGAAAACACCAAAGCCCCGGACGCCGGATGCCGCCCGAAACACATAGCGGGCGGACAACAAGTAGCTGACCAGAAAGCCTGTTACAACGCCTGCTGTATTGGCAGGGATCACCGGATAGCCCATTCTCTTATACAACAACCAAACCAATACCACATCCACCACGGTTGCGAGGCAGGATATCAGGAAGTAGCGCAAGATCGCCGGCGTTTTTTTAACATCGCTGAACAGTGATTTGCTTGTTGCGGGCTCTTGCTTCATCCGATTCGAACCCTTCTGAGCTTGCGGATCAATGACAGACTCCTGCCTGTGGTGCGCGCCACCTGCATTTTACTGTTTCCGAGCTTTTCATCGTAGCGCAGAGAAAAGGGGACTTCCCGGATCGCAGCGCCGGTCAGGTACAATTTGTAGAGAAGTTCGACCATACAGGCAAACCCGGTTTCCTGAATCCATTTTTCCCCGAAATGCGCTCTTACCTTTTGGAGCGACGCAGTGCGGTACAGGCGATATCCGCAGGTGTAGTCCCGCACGTTTCTGATGTTCAAAAACAGCGTATACACAAACCTTGCTCCATAGCTTACAAAATACCGGTAGAACGGTACACCGTGGACCTCGGATCCCTTCCGGTATCGGGACGCGATCACAACATCAGTGTCATGGGATGCGCGAATCGCATCGACCATAGGAAGGATGTAGGCCGGATCATGGGTATTGTCGCAGTCCATGACCGCAACGTAAGAGCAGTCCGGTATTTCATCAAGAACGTAAGACAATCCCGTCTTCAGCGCTTCGCCCAACCCCTTGTTGACGCCATGCTTCACAAGTGTCAAATTAGCGTGCACTTCCATCTGCACGGTACTGACCGAACTGGTCTCGTCATTGCTACCGTCGTCGACGATCAGGATCCTCAGATCCAGATCACGAAGCAACAGTGCTTCTGCCTGCTGCTGCCAGCGCTCTGCCAGCCGGGGAATGTTTTCCGCTTCATTATAGGCCGGAAGCACGACCGTCAGGAGTTGTCTCACGCTTTGTCCGCTTTCTTGATTTCATCCAGTACATTATCGATCAGTGAATTGGTTGCCTTTGTAACAGTCTCCTCGTCTTCGTTCATGATAGAGATCACATAAGCCCGTGTAGGCGTTTCGCTCATGGAGATCATCAAAAGAAGCCACCCGTTTTCCGATAGGATCTCCTGAAAGCTGTCTTTAAAGTATTCGCAGCAATTCTCCAGCGTCGGATTGATCAGGTCGAAGGGTGGGGTTTCATTCAAAACAGCATCTTGAAACGGCATAATGAACTGATCGATCCGCTCTTCGATTTCATGAAACTGAACAAAACCTTCCCGCACCTTCAGCATATCCAGAGAAATTTCCCAGGTATGAGAGTGGGTTTGTCCCGGTTTTCCTTGTATTTGAATATAGTGACTTGTATTCAAATAGAATTTAAAGCGATACTGACTGTACTTCATTAACTGTCTCCCTGCTTTCTGATCAACGTTCCGCTGCCGCAGGCCTTACTCAGCTCGAACAGGAACCTGTCATAGGCCTCCTCGGCGGTTTCCTTCGCTTCGTCGATCTTGATGATGCCCATCCCCATTTGAAGCCCTTCCACGGCCGGCTTATGGTCCCAGACTGCCTTGATGCGAAGGCGCAGCTCTTCGGCCTCCTGAAAATCGGTGCGATACAATATCGCAACAAACTTTCCCCGGGCCGCTTCGGCCAGAAGATGCCGGGGCGAAAGCAGATCTTTTACGGGATCAATGTAGCTGAAAATCTCATCTTTGCTGTAGTATTTCCGCCCCATGATAAAGCAGATCCCCAGAAGGCAGATCGGTCGAAGTCCGGGATCGTCGGATTTTCGCAGAAAGCTGCGTATCAACTCCGCATCATATACCACGCTTTGATATTCTTCCTCTTCCGGCTCGCAGGTCTCTTCCTGAAGCAGAATCGCTTTTGCCAGAAGGGCTTGGATCTGCTTGTTTTTTTCCACGAGCTCCTGCTGCAGCGTATGATGCTTTTTCCTGATGCGGTTCAATGTGACGGCCGTACCCAAAAACAGTGAAACAAGAAGCATGAATGTGCTGCCTGTCGCCAGGATCAGAAACAGATTGTGGCGAGGCACATTGCCCTCGCTTATGGCTGCGTATCTGGAGGATACCAATCCGACTCGATACGTTTTGTATCCGTGATCAAAAGAGGTATACTCCATGAGCGCGTCCGGCTGCTCCAGGATGTGGTCATGAAAACGATACCAATAGGACAGCGCTCCCAAGCTTTCGGTTGTACTCTGATTTTTTGCGAAGACGACAGTGTTTCCGATGGAAAGAAAGACCCAGCGGCTTCCGGAGACCTGGATGTCTGTTTTCAGATATTCGACGAGAGCTTCCCCGGGTGCACCGTCATGCGCCATCTGATGGATCTGGTCCGCCAGCTGCTCCACATAGTGCCTCCGCTCCTGGCGTATCGACTCCAGAAAACTGTTCTGATTCGAGATCAGCTCAAGACCGAAGAGATATGAAAACAATGTCAACAAGAGCAGCAGGAACAACACCACTACTTTGATCAAAACTTTTTCACTTGTAAGCCATCGGAAAAATGACATAGGATAGGGATCCTTTCGTGCCGTGACTTAACGATTCTCTTGATTCAGCAATTCGTCCGCATGCTGACCGATCCGGATCAACCAGCCAAAATCACTTCGTATCACTTTCATGATTTCCATCTTTTCCTGCTGCAAGTTCATCACACGCCATGATTGCTTTCCGGCCACTGCATTGATGATCCCGGCAAACCGAAACCAGAATACAAGGAAATTGAAGGCAGGAAGGAAGAACACCAGATACCATTTGACGGAATAGTAGCGCCTCAGCTCCTTCTGATCCTTAAGAAAGAGCACGATATTCAAGTAGTACAGCCATCCGGAAATCACATACATGATATATATCAAACCTACAGACACCAGTATCAGCCGCATGGGATAATTTAAGAATGCAAGGCACAACAACGCAAAATACCAGATCATCCGCGGGAATGCAAAGGTATGATCGTATAATACCATCCGAAGCACAAAGCTGGACAGCAGTTTTTTTGCCGAAGGCGGCTGCGCCTTCATGAACATGTGGATGACTTCCATTTCACCGCGCTGCCACCGCTGCCTTTGCGTATACAGCGTGTTCAGATTTTCGATCGGATCGACAAAAAACATCGCGCTATCGCAAATTTCCACCTTCGTACCAAGAGTTTCCCTCAGCTGAAATGTCAGATGCGTGTCCTCCGACACGGTCTCCATATTGAACATCTGCGTACGGAGGATCGCCGATTTTCGAAATGCCGAAAAGGCGCCGGACATCGTATAGATCGCATTGAACTCCGACTGAAAGTTTCGTCCGGCCAAAAAAGCCTGACAGTATTCAAAGAATTCCAGTTTCCGGAGAAACCGCTTCCATAAGCCCGAAGTTGCATCGATCAATTCGGGATTGACCATCACCGAGCCCGTAGCGGAATCCACATCCAATCGATCTTCAAACATCGTTACCAGATTTCTCAGCGCGTCGGGATGCAGGACGCCGTCACTGTCGATGTGCATGATATACTTGCTCTTGCTGTTGAACAGAGCCAGATTCAAGGCTTTCGACTTTCCCTGCTTCGCATTGACCCAGGTCATGACCAGTTCGGGGAAAGCCTTTTGGCAGCGGATAAACTCGTGGAAGCTGTCATCCGTGCTCTCATTATTGGAAAGGATCAGATTGATCAAACTGACCGGATAATCGGATTCCCGCACGGATTCGATGCACCTATAAAGCGTTTCTCCTGAATTATACACGGGAATGATCAACGTGATCTCCGGTTCAAAGGTCAGGGGGGCGGGCTTTTGCCGCTTTTTTCTTTTCTTGTTCAGCAGAATGAAAAAATTGACGGTAGCGGGTATAATTTCCATGATCAGAGGAATAATGATCCACGCCATCCAAAAAGCGATAGCACTTCCCATAAAGCTCCGAAGCCAGGCAAATGTGGCGAAAACGATCAAGGCATTTCGGAGAAGCTCAGTCAGCCATGTCATAATTGAACCTCCCGATCTTCTGCCTCACGATATGAGACTTGGTGAATACGTAAAAATACAACAATATGGTACAGGCATAGAAAAACAGGCGCCCGATGATCGTATGCGCATAGAAATAAATATCGCCTCCAAAGAAATAAATGCATGCGCAGATGATGAATATCCGGAAAACATTGGCCATGAACACCATCAGGATCCCGGCGGCGGACACCACGATTTTTTCAAAAAAACGATAGACGGGGAAGAACCAAAGCATGGCTGCAAACGCGCCGATTTCGATAATGCCGGAACACTCGTAATCGATGTACAGGGACAGCGAGCCTTCCGGCGTCTGGATGAACAGGATCCCGTACTGAAAATAGGAGGAGTACATGCCGGTCCATGTGCCCAATAAGCCCGCTACCGCCGCCACTGCCTTTTGGAGAGGCGCCGTAAGAATCGGCTGGATCCAAATGATATAGAGCATAAAAGAACCGACGCTTCCGACCAGAAACAACCAAAAATCCAGCCGGGCGCGCTTAAAGACCGTCATCATGTAAAACCAGACTACTGTCAGTGCTACGACGAGATAGTTCATCTATGCGGTTCCTCTCTTCTTCTTTCGAAGCAGCAGGTAGCCGCCTGCGATGAGCGCGCCAAATGCGACACCAAGATAGGGGCCCGAGGATACACCGCTGACGGTGATAAGTTGAGCGCCCAGCCTGGGAAAATACATTGTGATCTCATAGATCTCATTATCCTGGACGCCGAAGTAATCTGCGATTTGCGACAGACTGATATAGTATTCGCACTGATCTCCTTGAATGTGCTTTCTGTCGAATATGGTAAAGGCCGCCTCTCCAAGATAGCGCTTGGGCCATCCGTCGTATTCGAAAGCGCCTAAATCGTCCAACAACAGCGGACCTTTCAGGTTGCTCCTTAAAGGATCTCCCATGGTCATATCTCCGTTCACCTCTGCGATCTGGAGCATCATGGAAGTCTCCTCTGTGGGATTCCCCTGAGCGTCGTATTGAATGTTCCCGTTGATATACAGGTGCATGGCCGAGGTGGGAAGCTGTGTGTTGTTCCAATTGTCATCGGCTGCGAGGTGCACGTACAGGTTGTCGTCCTGGAGGACCAGTGCGCCGGAATGGACAAAAGCTCCGCCCCAGCCGATATCACTGTGGAGCACATTATCCCAGTCCGAATAGTATCCGTCGATCTCCAGCCCGGAACTGACGGTCAGCATCGTTTCTCCGAAGCCAAAGGAATCGTCCTCCGGCTCGATGGGCATTTCGACAGCGCCCTCTGTCGTTTCATTCGAAGGGATATCTATGGCGCCGCCGGTGGTTTCCTCCGGAGGGGTCTCCAAAGCGCTGCCTGTGGTTTCCTCCGGAGGGGTCTCCAGAGCGCCCCCGGTGGTTTCCGCCGCCGCTTCAGGTTCTTCTGCGAGAGGCTCTTCCGGCAGGAGTTCCTCTTCAGGGTCTGGCAGGAGAGGTTCTTCGATAGGAGGTTCTTCTTCCGGGTCCTCACCGATCGGTGTGGCGGTCATGGAAGTGTCCCCGAATGTAACCCAAACCACCTCAATCTCCGGAATATCATTATCGCTGTATCCAAGCGCCTCCAAGGAAACACTTATTTCAAAAGACAGGTTTTCATATCCCCAAAACTCTCCGGGGCCGGTACTGACAAACGCTCCGTCCGAATCGGGAATCGACGCGCTCCAACTGTTCAGGGGCGTCAAGACGCCATTTTCCGTCTCTACAGAATCGTTGACACGGATAGCTCCGTAAGGAGGATCCGGCTGCCGGCCGTCTATATATACATCCAAGGCGCAGCTTAACCAATTTGCCCAACTACCCTCATAAGAAATATAGAGATAATCCGTATCGTTTGCGACCTTAACCTCTCCGGACAGTGAACCGTCTTCCACGGATACACCGGAAATCCTGCGCCAATCCCGCAAGGACCCATCGATCGATAGCTCCGCATCGATCCCGTACGCAAACCAAAAGGACGCACAGCCCAGGACCGCGGCGAGAAACAGTGTGATCGGCAGGTTATGGAGGCGAAGCAATTTCATCCTTTTCCCTCTTTGACTTTTTCCAAGATCTCCACGTAGCGATTACGGCGCGTCAGTACGTTTTGCCAGCTGATGCGACTGTCGGCCGGATGAACGGAAGGCAGCATGATACGATCAGAAATGAGAAAGGTCTTGAGCGGGTTTTCCGCGATTTCCAGTTGCAGGCAGCGCCATCCCTTTTCATCCAGAAGCGCATGAAAATCCTGATACATGACTTCGCCCATCCATTCCAAAGAGGGGTAAACACCTTGGAATTGCGGCATGGAATTGAGGTAAACCCCTTTGTACTGGAGCACATAGCTGTTCACCAGCCGGTCGATCGCAGAAAACGGCACCATGCCCTTATCAACTCTGGGCTCGATGGACAAGCTTAGGGTAAACGTATGCTGATGTGCGTTTTTCTGAATATTGTCAACGCTGTGCTGCGCGTTGATATAATATCGGCAGACATAGTACTTGTGCATAAAAACTCCCGCGATTCGGTTCAGACCTATTGAAGGCATACTTATTTAACATTATATAATACCCCGGAGTCATTGTAAAGAAAGGCGGTTGCCCGTTTGGACCATTCACGCTATAATCATTCTGACAGCCGCCGCCTCGGACAGGAAGGTACAAAACTTGAACGCTTATGATTTTGATAAAACCATCTACGAAAATGACAGTACGGTCGATTTCTATCGCTATTGCATCAAGCGCAATAAAAAAGTCCTGCTCGCGCTTCCGAAAACTGCTTTATACGGCGTGGCGTATTTGGCGGGTTTCTGTGATAAGACCACATTCAAACAGGCTTTTTTCGGGTTTTTAAAATATTTGGAAAACACATCCGTTACGGTGGATAACTTCTGGCAGTGTCACGCCCACAAAATCAAAGCATGCTATCTCAAGCGGAAACGCCCGGATGACGTGATCATCTCTGCATCCCCCGAGTTTCTTCTCCGTCCTGTCTGCGGCGATGCGATACTGATCGGATCCCGCGTAGATGCCCGGACAGGCGCGTTCAGCGGAAAGAACTGCTACGGAGAAGAAAAAGTCGTACGCCTTATGGAACGGCTTCCGGACTGTGTACCGGAGGAATTTTATTCCGATTCTCTGTCGGATACACCTATGGCTCAAGTTTCCCGGCGCGCCTATATCGTTCTGGGAGAGACGCTGATCCCCTGGGCTGAGTTTCAAAAGAAAAACAACGGGAACAAACAGCCTACCCGTAAAGATTGACGTAAAACTTCACGTTGGCATTTTCATCCAAATAAAACCAGTCAGAGATCTGGTCATAGGTAAATTCATCGTCGAATTCCGATGCTTCATAGATGTAGTCCCGGTAAAATATTTCCTCGATTTCCTGCGGCGTATAATTCATATATGCCAGAAAATCTTCCGTATCCAGCACATCGCCCTGTCCCGCATCATAATAATACTTGTTCATCCACATGCTGACACCTGATCCCCAGGCCGATGCTTCCGTCTTAAATATGCATATTTGATAGATATCCCCAAAGCGGGTTACAGAGAAATCCGCAGTATACCAGGGGTAGCCGCCCCATTCGCTCTGGCTTGTCAAATCAGCCGGCGTCACATTCAATTCCATATTGCAATCCGCTCCGATCCGGTCATTGATTTTTTTGGCGTTGGGCAGATCGCCGCGCAGCCTGGGGATGCGCACATCGAACAGATACGTTTCAGGGATATTGATGAACTCTTCTCTCCAGATTTCTGTGACTTCATCGTACACGGGCCGCACATAGGTGCTGCTGTTGCGGAAATGATCCATATCCACCTCGTCTTGGACAGAGATCAGCTCAATGTCGGAAAAAAGAGTCTGTTCCGTGTTATACATCTCCGAGTAAATCCAGGATTCGGTTTGAGACAAAACGACCCGGCGAAGCAATCCCTCCTGATCCACATAATACGATATGCGATAATCATCCAGAGAATAACCGTTATAGGAACTCAGCGAAGCCCGAGTATCAAAAAACGCCTCATCCGGGATCAGCTCATAGACCGTCATATCTCCTTCTGTCTCGACCAGGATTTTCTGGATCATGGGAACTTCTTCCAACGTTCTAAACAGACTCGCATTGTCGGGCAGCTCATAGTGGTTTTTCTCAGCGGCGGCTTCCCGCCATTCGAAAGTACCATCCTGATAGGCCGTATAATTATAGAGCGTGTAGACGCCGTTTTCCTGCTTGAACCCCATCGGTACGTCCTGGCCTTGCTCCTGGATGATCTGAATAAAATCATACCCAAGGTCTGTCTGACGAAATCGGACGGTGTCTTCGATCAGCTCCCGATATTCATTGTGCTGATCGCTTCCGGCTTCGATATGCTTTTGTACGTGCTCCGCAGATATCCGTAGGACGCCCGCGTCCAAGTCGCAAAATGCTTTCTGAGCCTCTTGAAGCTGCTGATAGATGGCCTGCAGATCTTCCTGGGGTTCGGCGGGCACATCCACGGGCTCCTGCTGTCCTTTGCAGGCGGAAAAAAGGAATACCAGTCCGATTGCCAGCAAGATGATCGATTTTTTATTCACAATACATCTCCCAATACACCAGTTTGCTGTTGCGAAAAATAGATTGTTTATATTGTATCACGCTGACTATAATAAAGAAAGCCGGCGGATTTTGAAAAATCCGCCGGTATTGATCTATACCATCATGTCTTCAACGGCATCCGTCAAATGAATGGGCAAGAGATGAAATCGATTGAATTTATTTATCATGCGATCGACATGAATTCTGTCGCTGGAGATGCGCTTCACTGAATTGTACACGGTGGACGCATCATCTTCGGAGATTGCTTCTATTCCGTATAGTGTATACGGAGACCGACCCTCTGATTCCATTACTTCGGAACAAATACGATATCGGCAGGTCACGTTCAGCAGTATTTCTGACAACACTTAACTACCTCCTATTGTCTGAGCATACACGCATGATGTGGAAGTAGTTTATTATAGCATAAATTACAGCATTTAACAAGCCCTGAATTCGTTACTATTTCGGTGGTTTTTCAATAAAAGAGAAACATCTGCGGCTATAGGCCTCGACTCATGCCGGTTACTCCGGTACGGCAGACTTCCACCAGCTCGTAATCGCTCATCAGATCCATAAAGCCATCGATTTTCGCCGGTTCTCCGGTAAGCTCGATGATAAGACTGGACCTGGACAGGTCGATGATCCTGGCTCTGAATACCTCGGCGGTCTCCAAAAGAGAGGAGCGGGCTTTCTTGTCCACCATCACTTTAAGCAAAAGCAACTCCCGGTAAAGACCTCCGTTGTTGTCCATCACATGGACTTCCCGCACGACCTCCAGCTTTTCGATATGGGCGACGATCTGCTCCAGTATGTCCGGATCACTGTCAGTGACCACCAGCGTGATCAACGTGACGCCGGGCATGTGCGTCTCCGAGGCCGTGATGGTCTCGATGTTGTAGTTCCGACGACCCACCAGACTTGAAATTCGGGCCAGAGTATTCGGCTTGTTATCGACCAGTATGCTGATCACTTTTCTCGTGTTTTGAATCATGTCCATCGCTTTACTCCGTTATCATATCTTCTACGGTGCCGCCCCCGGGGATCATGGGCAGCACTCTGGCATCCTTGTCTATGGCACAGTCGATCCAAACCGGGCCCTTTTCCGTAAGCGCTTGTTTGTAGCATTCTTCGAATTCCTCTAATGTGCGGGCCGAAAAGCCTTTGGCGCCAAAGGCTTCCGCCATGCAGACAAAATCGGTTTTGCGATCGGGTACGGTGGCCGAATAGCGCTGCCCGTAGAATTGACTTTGCCATTGGTACACCATACCGAGTACACCGTTATTAAAAATGACTGTGATGATCGGGAGTCCATAGCTGACGGCCGTACAACCTTCGTTGAGGTTCATGTGGAAGGAACCGTCTCCTGTCAAATGAACGATCCGATTTCCCGGATTGGCCAACTGCGCGCCGATGGCCGCTCCGTAGCCAAAGCCCATCGTGCCCAGTCCGCCGCTGGTGATGAATCGCTTCGGCTCCGTGTGATGCAAATACTGGGCCGCCCACATCTGATGCTGACCCACATCCGTCACATAAATGGCTTCAGGACCCGATAGTTCCGAAATCTTGCCAATCAGAGAGCGAGGTTCCAGTGCGTCGTCTCCGGAAAGCGTCGGCGCACACTCCGCTTTCCAGGCCTGAATATCCTTGATCCACGCCGGATGAGAGGCGCCTTGCACTTGATTTTCAATCGCAGTAAGAGCCTGCCGAAGATCGCACCGCAGCGCGACTTCAACTTTCACGTTTTTGTTCAGCTCACTTCTGTCGGCATCAATGTGGACAATTTTAGCAGAGGAAGCGAACCGCCCCGGATTCAGCGCGACTCTGTCGGGGAATCGTACGCCCACAGCCAGCAAAAGGTCGCAGCGGTCTACCGCCAGATTGGCGGCTACCGTGCCGTGCATGCCCACCATACCCAAGTTGAGCGGATCGTCGTGAGAGATAACGCCGGCCCCCATCATGGAATGACATACAGGGATATCCCCTTTGGCGGCGATACGACGGACCCATTCGGTACTGTCCGAAGCGATCACGCCGCCTCCGCAGTAAAACACCGGTCGCTGGGCAGCGTCGATCAAGGCAGCTACACGCCCCGCATCCGCCGGATTGATGCAAAGAGGTTCGGGAAGTGTTTCCGGACTTCTGTACTGATATTCGCACAGCGCCATCGTGGCATCCTTTGTAATGTCCACCAGAACCGGTCCCTTTCGACCGGAATGCGCAATCCGGAAGGCATCTCTGAGAACATCCGATATATCTGCCGGGTCGTTGACCATAAAATTGTGCTTCGTGATCGGCATGGTGATGCCTGTGATATAGATCTCCTGGAATGCATCCCGCCCGATCAGGTTGGAGGCCACATTGGCTGTGATGGCGACCAGCGGAACGCTGTCCATCCAGGCTGTGGCGATACCGGTGACCAAATTCGTCGCGCCCGGACCGCTGGTGGCAAAGACGACACCGGTATGCCCGCCGGAGCGGGCATATCCGTCTGCCGCATGGCAGGCGCCCTGTTCATGGGCCGTCATGATATGGCGAATCCGGTCCCGATACTCGTAGAGCGCGTCGTACAGGTTGAGGGCGGCGCCGCCGGGATATCCGAAGACCGTATTCACACCGTGCGCGAGCAACTCCTCCATGACGATTTGTGATCCTGTCAGTAACATCGTATCCTCCTTGTCTGATAAAGAAAAACCCTTGCAGCGTCTGCTGCAAGGGTTTGTTGTAACATGATTTACACTCGTT
The DNA here is from genome assembly GCA_028692535.1 of Eubacteriales bacterium. Lineage (GTDB taxonomy): Bacteria > Bacillota > Clostridia > Peptostreptococcales > Anaerovoracaceae > UBA10908. The sequence continues at coordinate 11,867 of JAQUXD010000034.1, forward strand.
CCCGTATCAGCATAACGCAAGACTGGCATTGCCTGTAATCGCAATGCCGATAATAATGCTGATAATTGCACTGATCTGACGGAACGTAACCATAGGGTCCTCCTGTTGATATGCTGACAGTATAAACCAACGCTTTTGCGAATGTCAAGCAAAAAGAACGGAAGCGCCGGTCTCTGCGGGAATGCCGGGCCGTTTCAGCGCAGAGTTTCCTTCAGCAGATCTCTGATCTCCTCCAGAAGCACCAGATCCTTTGGGGGCTCCGCAGGCGGTGCGGGAGCTTCTTCCTCCTTCTTCTTACGGGCAGCCAGCAACTTGACAAAGAGAAAAACGGAGAAGGCTACGATCAGGAAGTCCACGATGGATTGAATGAAAGCGCCGTACAAGACCGCCACTTCCGCCACATCGCCGCTGGCAGGCGAGATCACATACTTCAAATCCGCAAAACTGATCCCTCCCATAAGAACCCCAATTGCAGGCATGAGCAGGTCGTTCACCAGCGAGGTAACGATTTTTCCGAACGCACCGCCGATCACCACAGCTATAGCCAGATCGATCACATTGCCTTTCATGGCAAATGCCTTAAATTCTTTCCACATCAAAATACCTCTTTCTGTCATTCTTCCGCCAAGCCATAGGCTTTGCTTACATTCTGCACAAATATGATACCCTTTCCGGGCTCGTCGATCTGGAAATCTTCCCGGATCGAATCCACGATCGATTCGGTTTGGTCCTTGCCGGTAACCATGAGTACAATCTCTTTTTCCGGCTCGATTTCCATGGAAAACACCTTGCTGGTCTCGTGGATGCCGGACCCTCTGGCATTGATGATTGTAGCGCCTCGGGCGCCGGCCTGGGTAGCTGCCTCCACCACAGCCTCAGCCCTCCCTTTATCGACAATGATAATGATCGATTGATACATGGTTTCCTCCAAGCCTCCGTATTCATCAGGGTCGTCGCAGCGGCATGTGCTGGAACCGCAAATGCCGTAGACCGGGATGCTGTATGCGATCCCGTGGTTTCTTTTATGAAGCTTATACGTCTTGTTCAGTTTCTCCAATGCGACGTGGACCTTCTCCCGCGGAGCAACCATCATGACGATCTCTTTGTAGACATCGCTCAGGGCCAGTCTTTCCAGGATCGGATTGCAGATCGTTCCTCTCCCGAGCAGAATCGTTCCTCCGGTCACACCGCACTCCTTGGCCGTTCGGAGCACCCTGCTGCCCATCCCTTCGCTGACAATGGCGTAGATCAACTCAAAGCAGAGCTTTTCAGTTATCGTTTCCATTTTCCCGGACACCTCCTTTTCGGGATTTGACTTTATAGATCAGACCCAGCAACTGCAATGTGATCAACGGCGTCATGGCTACCATGGCGATGATCCCAAAGCCATCCGCGAGAACATCCGCACCGCTGACGGCCTGAGCGGCGCCCTGGGCAAAAGCCAGAATGAACGTTGCAGTCATGGGACCCGATGCCACGCCGCCGGAATCAAAGGCAATTCCCACAAAGAGGTTGGGGACAACTCCCATCAGGAGAAGAGAGAGCGCATATCCGGGCAAAAGAAAATGCCAAAGATAAAGGTCCGGCGTCATGATTCGCAGCATGGATAAGGCAACCGCCAGTCCGATGCCCAAAGACAGAGCTCCGAGAACGGTTTTTTTGCGCACATACCCGCTGGTCACGTCCTGGATCTGATCGGTCAGCGCATGCACGGCAGGCTCCGCAATCACGGTAAACAATCCCATTGCAAAGCCGATGCCTATAAGCAAGGGCAGGTTCTGACGTAAAGCCACCTGATATCCGACGATCCTTCCTACTTCCATAAAGCCGGCGTGGACGCCTGTCAAAAGCAGCACAAGTCCGAAATACGCATAAAAAAGACCGATAAGGATCTTTCCCCGCTGCGTTCTGCGTCCGCTTAACAGAACGTTCTGGAGAACTAAGAACAAAATCAGGATCGGCATCAGCGCCAGAAATACTTCCCAAGCGACCTGCGGCGCTGCATGCGCAAAGGGAGAGAGGATTCCTTCCGGTCCTTCCTTTGCGATGGGAACAACGCCTTTGACCTTTCCTTCCGCAAGAAGGCTCATGGACATAACAGCCAGAATCGCGCCGGTGGAAGTAATAGCCACCAGGCCGAAGCTGTCCTCTTCCGAAGCTTCACTGTCTTTTTTTAAAGAAGCAACGCCGGCGGCGATGGCAAGGATAAAGGGAACGGCCAACGCGCCGGTCGTGGCGCCGGAAGAGTCAAAGGAAATCGCCAGGAATTCAGGGGTAGTAAACAATGCCAGCAAAAAAACAAGCCCGTACAAAAGCGTCAACATCAGTTTCAGAGATACGTTGTAGACGATCCGTATCAA
>JAQUXD010000154.1 GCA_028692535.1 Eubacteriales bacterium
GCGATGGCGACGCAGTTCTGGAAGGCTTGCACGCGAATCTCCCACTCGAACATGTCAGAGGGCTCCGCTTTCGTATTGGCTGTGGGCACAAGGATCAGATCCGCGCCCCGAAGGGCTTCGGTGCGGATGCTTTCGGGGTAATGGCGGTCGAAGCACACCACGATCCCGATTTTTCCAAATGGTGTATCAAAGACCTTAAAACCGTCCTCTGCCGGCGCATAGTAGTCCTGCTCGAAGAACTGATCAGCCTGAGCGATGTGCACCATCTTCTGATCACCCAGCACCTGCCCTTCCGCAGAGATCACAAGACTGGTGTCGAAGTACTTCTCCTCGATCTTCAGATACAGGTTCGGCACGGCCATGATGCGATGCCGCCGGCAGGCTTCACAGAAGCGCGCAATCGTTTCGCTGTTCTGCGCAACGCTCCTGTCCCGGACATCCAATCCGGGGTACTGCGGGAAAAAGGGCGATAGCTGGATCTCCGGAAACACGATCATGTCCGCGCCGCTTTGTGCAGCTTCCCCAATAAACGCAAGGCTTTTTTCTAGGTTCATTCCTGCCGACTCCGACATTTGCATTTGACATAAGGCCAGTTTCATTGTGGTTCTCTCCTATTATCTGACTTGTGCTTCGTATCCTCCAACTTCGATCGTAAAATCTTCCGACGCCCCCACGATATACGCTTTCATGGACACTGCAGTCGAAATCAATTCGTTGATCCCGCCGTCGATGGTATCGGAAAAGACGATCTCTTCACCTGCTCCGATCCCGGTCTGCGTAAGAGCCGCAATGAACATTTTATCTGCAGACCAAGTGTATACGTTGTTGCCTTTTGTGTCAAAAAGTTTGAAGTCTAATTTCTGCCCGCTGGTGTGGCTGATCAGGATCGGCGCATCGGTCTGGTTGCGGATCGTCAGAGACATCCGGATCGATCCATCCTGCGACCGAAGGGCGGAGGCGTGAACGCCCACTTCGGCGTCGTAGCCGGCCTGGAGGGTCATGAGGCGGTAGACCACCGTCACCGCTTCGGCCCGGGTAGCGCCGTCTTTGGGAAACAGCCTATTGTCGCCGCGGCCGTTGATCAGCTTCAGCAGCACTGCGGTGACGATATTGCCATGATAGGCTTCGTCAATATCCGCATCGTCGTCAAAAGGCGCAGGCATCATCAGAATTACGGGATAGTTTCCGCCTGTTTTGTGGTTGAGCGCATTGATCGTCCAGTGGATCATCTCTTCCCGAAGAAGCGGTTCATTAGGCCGGAAATTGCCGCCGCTTTCGATGATTCCGGCAGTGACCAGGTCGATCAGCTCATTGGCCCACACATCGCTGTTTTGCATGTCTTCAAAGGAATCTGCCACATCAGGTGCCGCAAAGTAGTTGATCTGTATATTGAGCGCCCGGTGCAGGAGCCGTACGAACTCCATGCGCGTAACGTCTCGGTCGGCGTGGAAAGATCCCCTGCCGTCGGAAAACACCTCGGAATAGCCGTATTCCGACACGGCTGCGGCATACCATTTGCCTGCGACGTCGGTATAACTGTCTTTGAAATCGGATTGCGCAGCGGCTGTCAGCGGGAACGCCGCCAGCAGCAAGGCCGCGCAGACGAGTCCTGCGAGTACTTTATTTTTCATGTGAAACCTCCTTGGAATAACTTTGTTCTGTATCCTTTGACGTTCCATTGCCCGGTTCGGTTCCCGAGGATCAGATCAGCCATGCCGGAACATACCAGTTTTTACGGTCAAGAGGTAAAAGATCTCCGGCCATGCAGATGACTGCGCCGTTTCCGATTTCCCTTTTGTGTTCCAACAACTCCCCGTGTCTTTCCGGCTCGCTCACCGGATCGAGGACTTTAAAATGCCGGACGGCTCCCGGACCCGGCGACGCCGATTTCTTGATTTCCACAGGATATAGTACGCCATCGTAATAAAGCAGCAAATCGATCTCCTTTTGGTCTTTGTCCCTGTAATAGAAAATCGGCGGTTCCTTGCCCGCATTCAAATAACTTTTATAGATCTCCGAAAATACCCAGCTTTCAAAAAATGCCCCAGCCATGGCGCCACGCTCGAGGATTTGCGCATTGCCCCATTTCAGCAAATACGCGCACAGTCCGGTGTCTAAAAAGTGTAAAAGCGGGGTTTTGACGGTTCTTTTTAAAACATTGTTGTGATAGGGCTGGATCAACGCGATAATGCGGGAGGAAACGAGAATGGAGAGCCACTTTTTCGCAGTTGGTCCCGTGATTCCGGCCTCTCGGGCCAATTCATCATAGATGACCGGTTTGCCTGTTCGGGCGGCCACTGCGATCATGAAGTTGTAAAACGACATTTCGTCCGCCACCTGCGTCAAGTCCCTGATATCTCTTTGCAGATAAGAGCTTACATAGGACGAATAATAGGATTCCGGATCGACCCCGGCATCTGCGTGCATGGCCGGCATGCCCCCTCGAAAAATGCGCTCGTAAATCTCTCCCAAGGACATTCTTCGCGCCCTCTCCAGACGGGCAAGGAGCCTGTCCGGAGAAGTTGTAAAGGGCTCTGAGGGGATATGGTCTATTTCGCTGCCGGACAAGCCCAACAGATTGACGATGCCTGCGCGGCCGGCCAGCGATTCGCTCACATTCTTCATCATGTGAAACATTTGCGAACCTGTGAGCCAGAAATCGCCCTTTTGCTTTGAACGGTCAACGCTCATTTTGATATAAGGGAGGATCTCCGGCGCATATTGAATTTCATCGATCAGTACCGGCGGAGCAAACCGCTGTATAAACAGCGCCGGGTCATTCTTGGCAAGAAACCGTACATCCGGATCATCCAGCGTGACATAGCTTCTTTCCGGTCCGGCCAGATGTTGGAGCAGCGTCGTTTTTCCGACCTGCCGCGGCCCGGTTAAAAGCAAGACCGGAAATGTCTCTGAGGTTTTCAGGATGACATTCTCCATCGCTCTTTTGATATACAAAGCAGCTCCCTCGCTTTCTGAAATGG
>JAQUXD010000155.1 GCA_028692535.1 Eubacteriales bacterium
CCTCCAGGATCACCCGGATCGCTTCTTCGTTGGTAGCCAGATTCGGCGCGAAGCCGCCCTCATCTCCCACTGCCGTATTCAAGCCTCTGGCTTTGAGTACCGCTTTGAGACTGTGGAACACTTCCGCACCCATTTGCAGCGCCTGCCCAAAGCTTTTGGCCCCCACGGGCATGATCATGAATTCTTGGATATCCACAGTATTGTCTGCGTGTTCTCCGCCGTTGAGAATATTCATCATCGGTGTAGGCAGCGTTTTGGCATTGATGCCGCCCAGATACTGAAACAGCGGCAGTCCCAGGCTTTCGGCGGCTGCCCTGGCTGTCGCAATGGAAACGCCTAAAATGGCGTTGGCGCCCAGTTTGCCCTTGTTTTCAGTTGCATCCAGCTCGATGAGCTTGCGGTCCAGGCCGGTCTGATCCAGCGCATCCATCCCGACTACGGCGGAGGCGATCACGGTATTCACGTTCTTTACAGCTTGCAACACGCCTTTTCCGCCATAGCGGTTCTTGTCGCCGTCCCGCAGTTCTACCGCCTCATGGATGCCGGTAGACGCTCCGGAAGGAACGATAGCCCGCCCCATCGTGTTGTCCTCCAACCAGACTTCTACCTCTACAGTGGGATTCCCGCGGGAATCCAGTACTTCTCTTGCGTATACTTCTTCGATATAAGCCATGATCGTTCCTCCTTAAAATTGTACGATATCCATAAAATCTTCGGGGTCCAGACTGGCCCCGCCCACCAGAGCTCCGTCAATGTCTGCGGTGTGCATCAGCTCCGATGCATTGGCCGGTTTGACACTGCCGCCGTATTGGATGATGATCTCATCTGACACAGCCTGTCCGTAGAGTTCTTTTAACGTCTCCCGGATAAGGCCGCACATTTCCCCGGCTTGCCCGGGTGTGGCCGTTCGGCCGGTACCGATGGCCCAGATCGGCTCATACGCGATGGTGATGCGAAGCGCATTTTCTGCCGTTATGCTCTTGAATGCAGCCTTGACCTGCCGCTCCACATGATCTGATGCCTTTCCGAGCTCTCGGATCTCCAGGGATTCTCCCACACAGCAGATCGGCAGAATCCCGGCGCTCATAGCCTTTATCATTTTCAAATTCACCGTATCGTCAGTCTCTCCGAAATACTGCCGTCGCTCTGAATGCCCGATGATGCAGTAATCCACCCCGATCTCACGGAGCATTCCGGCGGAAATTTCTCCGGTGAATGCGCCTTCTTCTTCGTAATGCATGTTCTGGGCCGCCAGTTTAACGCCGGTACCCTCCAGCTCTTTTTTAAGGGCGGCCAGCTGTGTGAACGGGGCGGCCAGCGCCACGGTCACGCCGGCGGGGCGATCCATTGCGATGAAGCGCCTGGCAAAATCCAGAGCCTCTGCAGTGGTTTTATACATTTTCCAATTGCCTGCTATAAATGGGGTTCGCATGCTGTTCTCCTCTTCCTATGCATCCATCAGCGCCGCCACACCCGGAAGGATCCTTCCTTCCAGAAACTCCATCGATGCGCCTCCGCCGGTGGATATGTGGCTCATCCGGTCAGCCAGTCCGAATTGCTTCACTGCAGCTGCCGAATCGCCGCCGCCGATAATGGTGGTCCCGTTGCTTTCAGCCATTGCCCGGGCGATGGCCCGGGTACCCTCTTCGAAGGCGGGAAACTCAAAAACCCCCATAGGTCCGTTCCAGATCACTGTGGCCGCGCCCCGGATCGCTTCGGTAAAAAGTGTAATCGTTTGGGGACCGATATCCATCCCCATCCACCCCTCGGGGATCTGATCGATTTGGACGATCCGTGTGTTGCAGCCGGCCTCGAAGGCATCTCCGGCTTTGTTGTCCACAGGCAAAAGGAATGCCACACCCTTTTCCCGGGCCTTCTCCTGAAGCGCTTTCGCCATTTCCAGCTTATCTTCTTCCACCAAAGAATTCCCAATGCTGCCGCCGTTGGCCTTGATAAAAGTATAGGCCATTCCTCCGCCGATGATGATCTGGTCTGCCCGCTGGATCAGGTTTTCGATAACACCGATCTTATCGCCCACTTTCGATCCACCCAGGATTGCTGTCAACGGCCGCTTTGGATCGTCCAGAGCTCCCCCCAGGAATTTCAGTTCCTTCTCAATCAGAAGCCCGCAGACCGCGGGAAGGAATTCCGTAATGCCCACAGTGGATGCATGTGCCCGATGCGCCGTGCCGAAAGCGTCGTTCACGTACAGATCGCCAAGCTCAGCCAGCATTTTCGCAAAGGCAGGATCGTTGGCCTCCTCTTCCGGCCGGTATCTGAGGTTTTCCAGAAGCATCACCTGTCCCGGCTTCATGGACAGCGCTTTTCGGAGGACGTCTTCGTCCACGACAACGGGAGACGGTATAAACAGAACCTCCTGCCCAAGAATGCCGCTCAGTCGTTTCGCCACAGGCGCCAGGGAAAACTCATCCTTTGGCTTTCCCTTGGGACGGCCCAAGTGCGACATCAGGATCACGGAAGCCCCGCGCTCCGTCAAATATCGTATTGTGGGAAGCGAAGCCAGGATCCTGGTATCATCGCTGATTTCCCCGTCTTCCATGGGAACGTTCAAGTCACATCGGAGCAATACCCTGCGATCGGATACTTCCGTCTGAACGATAGATTTCTTCATTTCGATCTCCCTCCCGGTCAATAACGCTTTCTCTTGGACGAAGCCGGGATCTGCAGTTCGTCCCGGTACTTTGCCACAGTCCTTCGGGACAGGTTGATACCCCGTTCTTCTTTCAGTCGCTTGACGATGATCTGATCGCTGCAGGGCGCGTGGGGATCCTCGCCGGCGATCATCTCTTTCAATAGCTCTTTGACACTCTCTGATCCCACGCCGGCACCTTGATCGTCCAGAACGCCGCCCGTAAAAAAGTACTTCAACTCGAAGAGTCCTCTGGGTGTCTGTACGTATTTGCCGTTCACCGCCCGGCTCACTGTAGATTCGTGAACGCCGGC
>JAQUXD010000156.1 GCA_028692535.1 Eubacteriales bacterium
CCATTGCCCATCACATTGATCAGATTCGGTAATTTCATCATTCGCTCTGCTGTTGCCACAGGATCCACAGGGCCGATCAAAGCATCCCCTAAATTGACGATTTGGTCGACATTTTTTCGTTCAATGTCCCGCAGGACTGCTTCTAAAGCATGGATGTTGCTGTGAACATCCGAGATGACTGCCAGTTTATGATTTTCCATATCGTACCTCTTCCAGCGGAACCATGATTTTTAAGCGAAATATCCCGCCGCTTGCGTCAAAGATCGCCTGGCCCCCATGACTCTCGGCAATGGACACGATACTGCGGGATCCGTAGCCATGCCCTTCCCGGAGAGATTGGGGCAGGCCGTCTTTCATTTTGATTTCGCCCGAATAGGGATTGTCCGTGGAAATCAACAGCTTATTTTTGTACACCTGCACTTTGACATCCACGGTCCTGCACCACGAATCGGGGCAGGCTGCTGCGGCGGCAATGGCATTCTCCAGACTGTTGGAAAGAAGCGAGCAAAATTCGGTATCGCTCAGAGGAATCGTGGCCGGAAGCCTTGCATCCACCGACAGCTGAACGGCTTTCTCCGCGGCTCTGGCGGAGAAGGAGGACAAAAGCAAATTAGCCGTTTCATTCTCGCAAAAGCGCACCGGCGTAATGGCATCGACATCGGATTGCGCGGCCTTCAGATATTCTCGGATCTCCTTCAGAGATCCCTTGTCAGTCAAGCCTTGAAGAAACGCAAAGTGGTGCCGCATATCGTGACGATAGACGGCCGTACACTCCTGCAGCCGCCGAAGCGTTGCGAACTCTGTCTTCGCCAGCTCAAGTTGCGCAACCATCCCATCCCGCTCTCTGCGCGCCTCCGCCTGCTTTTGTATCTCGGAATAGTATAGAATGACAAAGATAAAATAGAAAACGGATATTACCGAGGGCATAAACTGCACGGCCCATCTCGTACCTGAGTACAGGATATCGGTATAAATGGTGGTCACGTAGTCGAACAGATAGTAAAAAAGCGGTACCGCCCCCAAAAGAAGGCAGGATCGAACGGATTTTTCCATCAGATCACGGACGGAGCCGACCACATACTTTTTCAGAAAATAGTATGCCAGGAAAACGGCGGCAATATAGACAACGTGATCTGCGATGCTGCTGTTAAAAGCGGCGCCCGCAAGGAATCCGATCCAGCGTGGCACTTGACAGCACAGATATCCGGAAAGCACGCTGGTCGCCGAAATCAGCCAGGGACGCTTAAAATACAGAGATAATAAAAGAACCATAGGAGCATGGACGATCAGCGGATAGATCTTTGATGTGACCTCCAAGCCCCAGGTCCACAAAAAAAAGAATTGAACGGTCAGAAGCGCTGCGCAAGCAAAACCAACCACGATCCTGTTCTTCTTTTCAGGTGCGATGCCCGCAAAAAGGGCCGTAACCGCGACGCCGAATAAAAGAGACGAAGCAAAGCGCAAGAGTCCTGCGACAGTTTCTAACATGTGGGCTCGCCTCCTCTACCCTGGGCCGAACGTTCGGCTTCTTGAAACAAAAACTCCGTATAGGTCGTTCGAACCTGGGGATAGGAGGTTCTTGCCACCGGCACGCGCCGACCCGCAACCGTCATGAGCGCTCCGTGGCGCAATTCCTGTACCCATTGCAGATTCACGATATAGGAGCGATGCACTTTTATAAACCCGGGGTTCCGCAACAAAAGCGGTTCAAAATCCGCCAGGCTTCCGGATATCTCCCGACTGCTGCCGTCCGTCAGATAAAAATAGAGCTTTTTCGCGATCACCTCTATATATTCGATTTTTCGATACGACAGGCTAAACACGCTGCCCTGGGTTTTGATGTGCAAAGCATCCTCGGGCTTTTTCAAGTCGCTCATCAGCCTGTCGAGAATGGGAAACAGCTTTTCTTCGGTGACAGGCTTTAAAAGATAATAATGAGCGCGCACGCTATAGCTCTCCACTGCATATTCCGGCGAAGAAGTCAGAAATACGATTTCCGTTTGATCGTTGCGCTGCCGAATCTCCCGGGCTGCCTGCATCCCGTTGACGCCGGGCATCAAAACATCCAGCAGGAGCAAATCATACATCCTGCTGTCCATGGAAGCTAAAAGATCCGTGGCATTTTGAAAACTCGCATAGGAAAACTCCTCTTTGCTGTCGTGTCGATAGGACTCCAACAGAGAAGCAATCTGCAACAAATCCTGATGATCATCATCACATATACCGATTCTCAGCGGTTCCGCCCCCTCTCCCAACCAATCGTATTCTCATTCTACTATATTGCTCTGTTTTACTCAATCCTTCCGATAACCGTTCAGGCAGAAATTCGATACCGTTCATGCCGACCGCGGCTATGGGATTTTTTTTCTGTTACGATGTCAAAAAAGGAGAAAAGGAGGTGTGATGCCGGTGCCCACATTCATCACTGGTATGGTAGCAGGCATCTGTCTGACGGGATTTTTAGCGATTTGGTTTACGACGACATATAAAGAGTTTTCAGCGAAGCGAATCAATTTGACCGATCTCGAAAAACAACTGTATCTGCACGAAAAACTGGCCCTCGAAGCCAGAGGCGGTCCGGAGGCAAGCGCTGCCGAAGGAATGCTCCAAACAAGCCGGATGCTCTACAGAGAAGCCGCGAAGGGGTATAATCGTGTACTGCGCAAGCCCATGAATCGCATCCCCTCCCTGCTGTTGGGTTTTCGAACTGCAGACGAGGAGCATGGTCATCAGAATAAGGAGGAACAATACAAATGAAAAGAAGACTATCAGGAATATTGCTTGCCCTGTGCATGGTGCTGGCAATCCTGCCGGCAACGGCATTTGCTGCCGGCGCTACCCGAACGGTCGACTGTGAAACCTTTGTGGTGGAGATCTCAAACGTATATGCCATAGACAGCGCAAGTAAAAGCGCGACCGAGGGATACGTAACGAC
>JAQUXD010000035.1 GCA_028692535.1 Eubacteriales bacterium
GCCGCATCAAAAACGCCAACGCGTTGGCCAAAGTGCCGCTTTGGTAGTTTTTCGTGGGATGGACGACCAGGCCGGGCTGCTTGTTTACCACAAGCAGGTCGTCGTCTTCGTAGACGACGGCCAGGGCGATGTCCTCGGGTTCAAAGTAGCTGCTTTCCTTGGGGAAACGTACGCTGAGCACATCTCCCGCCCGGCCTTTCTGTCGCAGCCGGACCGGCCGATCGTTCACAAAAACGCCGCCCTCGACCTTCAGTTTGCGGATCAGGCGTGAAGAGAAGTGAAAGCGGCGCTGAAGCAGTTCTTTGATATACAGTTCTTCATCCTCTTGAACGAGGGTATAAATCTGATGGCTCATTTTATAAGAACTTCGTTTTGACCTTTGTCCAAAAGTCATAGTGCTGCAACCGGACCAGCCGGACCTCTTTGGGCGCCAGGTCGATGACCATCCGCTCCACGCCGGCATACGTATGCTCCATGCCGTCCACGATCACCAGGACGTCCCGATCGTATTCGAATTCCGGAACGATACGGATATCCAGATCGGGAGGAAGAACGATACTGGAAGTAAAACAACGAAATGCCGTGGTGTTCATCGGCGCGATGGGCGTGATCTGAAGCAGATTCAACCGGGGATCCACGATGCTGCCGCCCAGAGAATAATTGTAGGCGGTACTGCCGGCAGAGGATGCGACCAGCAGACCGTCTCCGCTGAATTTTTCCACAAAGCTTCCGCCGATGTACAGGTTCAGATGTGTGATCCGTGAAACGCTCCCTTTGATCACGATGTCGTTCAGCCCTAAATGCCGGATCGGCTCTGCCCCGCCGCAATCCAGGCTCACACGGACGAGGCGATGTCTTTGAATACTGTAGCTGCCGCCCCGGCAGATATCCAAAAGCCGGTCCGGTTCATCGTGCTGAAACTCCTGGAAAAACCCCAGATGTCCTGTGTTGATTCCTACGACCGGAATGTCCGGGAAACCAAAAGCGTGAAGCCCGCGGAGCAGCGTGCCGTCGCCGCCAACGCAAACCAGAAGCTCCACGCCGGGGCCGAAGAGATCCGGGGTCTGTATTCCATGCTCCCGGAGCATCGTTCTGAGTCCGTCGCCGACCCGGCAGGACAACTCTTCTTCGTTATTGTAGACATAGACAGTCTGAAGGGGTTTTCCGATACTGTTGTTATAGTCCATACCAGGCTCCTCTTAGATTAATTCTTCCAGCTCCGCCAGCAACCACCGGAATGTGGCAAGCGCGTCACGTACAGGTTTCGGCCGGCTCATATCCACGCCGGCCATCTTCAGCAGTTCAATGGGATAGTCACTTTCTCCGGAGCGCAAAAACGCCACATAGTCCTTTGCCTCCTGACCGCCCCCATCCAATATGGCGGCGGAGATCGCCGTCGCAGCGGAATAGCCCGTTGCATATTTGTACACATAGAATGCATTATAAAAATGTGGGATCCTGGACCATTCCATGGCGATCTGATCATCCTGCTCCATGGCCGGTCCATGATAGGTCCGATTGAGGGCCGCATAAGCCTCCGACAGCCATCCGGCCGTGAGTACTTCCCCGGCCTCTACTGCGGCATGGGTGGCGCGTTCAAACTCCGCGAACATCGTCTGTCGAAACAGCGTGGTCCGGAATTCTTCCAAATAGAGATTCAAAAGATATGCTTTTTCCTCTTTGGAGCTCGCCTCGCCCAGCAATTGGCGCATCAGCAGGGCTTCGTTCACTGTGGATGCCACTTCGGCAGTAAAAATGGAATGGGAGCCGTAGACATAGGGTTGCGCGCTTCTCGTGAAATACGCGTGCATGGAATGACCGGCTTCGTGGATCAGCGTGAACACATCCTCCAGCCTGCCGTCATAGTTGAGAAGCATGTACGGCAGACTGTCGTAGCTGCCAAAAGAATAGGCTCCGCTGGTTTTTCCTTCGCTTTCGAATACATCCGCCCAACGCTCCTCAAAGGCTTTGTCCAGGATCCGGCCGTACTCGGAGCCCAGGGGCCGGAGCGCCCGCTTCACCATTTCTTGTGCTTCTTCGTAGGAAACGTATTTTTCCGGCCGGCGGATCAGCGGCGCGTACAGATCGTACATCCGAAGCCTGGAAACGCCTAGGGCCTTCTTCCTCAGTTCCATGTAGCGGTGCAGATCCGGCAAAGCCTGATGCACCTCCTCGATGAGATTATCGTATACCTTGAGCGGCACTTTATCTCCGAACAGCGCAGCCTCGATGGACGAAGGATATTTTCTGATCCTGGCAAAAATCACATCCTGTTTCGTGTTGTAGCTATAGAGCGTCGCCAGCGTGTTTTTTTGCTTTTCATAAGCCCGATACATGCGGCGATAGGCCTTTTGCCTCAGATTTCGGTCGGGACTCTGCATCAGACGTATGTATGTCCCGTGGGTCACTTCCACAGGACGGCCATCCTCTCCCTTGACCGTTCCGAAGCGGATATCCGCATTGTTCAGCATCGTAAAGGTATCATTGGTCGCGCCGGACAGTTCACTGATCCCGGCCAGAAGCTTTTCCTCCTTTGCTGACAGGACATGGGATCTACCGCGAAGAAGCTCATCGATCAGATGCGCATAGATCCGAAGCCCGGGCTCCTCCGACATAAATTCTCGCAGCTTCTCTCTGGATATCCGGGCAAATTCCGGCGCAAAAAAACTGGTGGCTTGGGAGATCCCTGCCAGCATGGATTGAGCCTGATCGCAAAGAGCCTGAAATTCAGGGATGCGATTATCCTCATCGCGCTTCATTCGGGCATAGACATAGACCCGTTCAGCCTTCTGCCAGAGTTCATCCCGTTTCTGCAGCGCTTCGGTGAGGGTCTTTGCACTATCCTCCAGCCGTCCACTGTAAGCTCCGTAGGAGTCTGCCAGTTTCCGTGCTTTTTCCATATCATCCCGGCAGGCCTGCGCGTTCGGATACATGGATTCGATATCCCACTGATACCGCTTGTCGATCTCTTTTCTGTCTTTTACCTTCAATGGATCTGCTCGCTTTCTGTTCAAATGTGATATATTATTATATCATATATATTGCTTTGTGAAAGGAAAGGATCATTCCCTTGGACAACAGACCCATCGGTGTATTTGATTCGGGATTGGGCGGCTTGACCTGCATCGAACCGCTGCTGCAAACCCTCCCCAATGAACGTATTTTATACTTTGGCGATACTGCCAGGACGCCTTACGGATCCAAAAGCCCTGAAACCATAGAGGCTTTTTCGCTTCAGATCGCAGATTATTTGGTCGCGCAGGGCGCTAAAATTCTGGTGATTGCCTGCAATACGATTTCCTCCACGGCAATACCGGCTCTGGCCGCCCGCTTTCCCGAGATCCCCATCGCCGGAATCATCGAACCTGCGGCCTTTATGATCGCCCGGGACTGCAACCCGGCGCAGTCCATCGGCATCATCGGCACGAAAGTGACCGTTCATAGCCGAGCCTACGAGGGAGCGATCACACAAAGAAATTCGGGCTTGCGGATTCATGCTAAGGCTTGCCCGGCCTTTGTTCCGCTGATCGAAGAAGGAATCATCGAAAGTGAAATCATGGATTTAACAGTGCACCACTACCTGGATGATTTTGTTCGCTGTCACGGAATCGATACCTTGGTCCTGGGCTGTACGCATTACCCGCTGATCCTGGAAAACCTGATAAGAGCTTATCCCTTGCTGCAGATCATCGATCCCGCCCAAACGCTGGCCTTGGCTGTCAGAGAAACCTTGATACAGCGAGATATGCTGGCAGAGAAGCCCGACGGACCCAATGTGTTCGGCGCCAGCGACCTTTCGGAAAATTTTGTGAATTTGATCCACCGTATTATCAAAAACCGCGATTTCAAAATCGCACTGCGGAAATTTTAGGAGCTTGAAATGACTCTCAAAGAACTGATGAACGAATTGGATATGGATGAGCTGTCTCCTTTGAAATATTTTGAACAGATGGCCACACTGCTGGAGTACGACGAATCCATCCCTTTCGATATTTTTTACAGTGTCCTGTCCAAAACCAGTTCAGAGGAGCTGGGCGAATGGATCGATCTGTATTTCGAAGAGCTCACCGACAACATTCCCGACGCAGAGCAGGATTTCTTTACACTGCTGGAAAGCATTCGGCAGAGACTGACGCTCCTGCTGCAATCCACGGAATCCGCCGAAGCCCGGTTGCGGCTGACGGAAGAACTCCACCGCTTCAAGCACTGGTATACAAAGCCCGGCGCAGCCAAGGCCGATCAGATACCTTGTTCTGTCTTGGATGCAGTGACACTCTACCGCGCCCAGCGGCTGGGAGAACCGGAACACAAATACCGCTTCGAAGATTGTCTGGATTATCCGCTGGATGAACTGTCCCTGCATCTGGGGACTTTTGAACCCATCGAGCTGAATGAGGAGCCTGAGTCAGATACGCAAGCATAAAAAGACCGGCCCCAAAGGACCGGTCACGATTTGCTCATAAATACTTTTGTACCAGTTCCACATCGGATTCCACCGTCACGTATTCGGTCCCCCGTTTCTGATAGTTTTCCCGGCCTTTTCCGGTCATTACGATCACCGTTTCCGGGGGCGCGTTCCGAATTGCGGTCCGGATGGCTTCGGCCCGATCCGGAATCACCCGGGCAGGACAGCCATAGCTGTCCAGATTGCTTTTCAGAAGATCGGAGATCACCATCAGGTCTTCTTCTCCCGCATCCTCTTCGGTGATCCAGACAAAATCCGCATAGCGGGATACGACCTCGGGCAGTTCCTGCCTTCGTTGAAGACCCTTGCCGCCGGGACAACCGAACAACGCCTCGATCCGCCAGCCGGGGTATTCTTTTTTTGTGGAGGAATACAAGCTGTCGAAACTCAGTCGATTGTGGGCATAATCCACGATCACGGCCAGCTTTCGCTCCGGGTTTTCAAAGACCTCCATGCGGCCTGCCACTTTCGCAGTGTATAAACCTTCTTTGATTTGATCCAGCGGCAATCCCAGTTCCAACCCAACAATGGCGGCCACCAAAGCATTGTCCACATTAAAGAATCCCGGCAGTGTCAGCCTGAATTCTCCCAAGTCTTCAAACGCATGCAAAGAAGCTCCTTCTTTATTGCGTTTGCGGATATGAAATACGGTTTCCCTATCCTGCTTGTGCACGCCGTCGGCCAGGAAGTCTACAGGAAGTCCTTCCCATTGCGTCTTCCCCGAGGGAGAGTAAAGGATGCGCTTTTCGCAGAGCGGAGATGCTTCGATTGCAGCCAGTACCCGAGCAAGACCTTGTGTCTCCACATTCAGGCAAACACTCCTGCACTGGTCAAAGAATTTCAATTTTGAAGAAAAGTAGTCTTCCTCGTCTGTGTGTTCCCGACCCCCGATGTGATCGGCGCTGAAATTGAGAAAACAGCCGATCGTAAATTCCACGCCCAAAGTTCTGTCATATTTCAGCGCTTGGGAAGAGACCTCCATTACCATGGCCTGTAATCCGCTTTCCCTGGCATGATCGAAATGACGAGCCAGCACCAGAGCTTCCGGCGTGGTCAGATGAGATTCGAAACGCTCCACGCCATCGTAGGTCTCGATGGATGAAAGATAGCCCAGACGTCCGTTGGATCCGTTTCCGTCGGGTCCATCGATCATATTGCGCAGGAAATACACTGTGGTGGATTTGCCCTTGGTTCCGGTAAGTCCGACCAGAGGGAACGCGCGCCAGGGATCGTCATAAAGTTGATTCGCCAAAAGCGCCATGGCTTTTCGGATGTCGGAAACAAGGATTCCAACACCGGCAGGATGATTTTCCTCCGCAATCCATGCAATCGCGCCCTTTGCTAGCGCTTCGCCCAGGAACTCCTCCTTGAAACCGGCGCCTTTGCAGACAAACAACGTCCCCGGTACAACTTCTCTGGAATCGTAGGTGATATGCGAAATCGGCGTCGACAGCTGCGCTTCGTCCGTCACCGGGCGAAGAAGCAACCCTGATTGCTTCAATGCTTCCTGATATTCGGCCAGACGGCTGATTCTCTTCATTGCTTCCCCAAATACTTTTTAAACTTGATGAAGTGACCCAGTTGATTTTTTGCCAGCGCGATCCGTTTTCGCAGACCGTTGTCCACAGAGTAGTACAACGGGTTTACCCAGCGCCCGACTCGGATCAGCTGCCGCATGCGCACCCGATATTCCGGCTGCCGCACGTAATCGAAGGCTACTTTGCGCGGAACGACCATCCACAAGGAATCTGCATCCACGCAGTGAAAAGGTGCCGAAGCGTGATCCAGATAGTCATCCACCAGATAACAGGCAACATTGGCGCCCGAGCCGGTGACGTAATAGTTGCTCCGTCCCTGCCGGGTATTGATCTCAAAGACCTTGAAGCGGCCGTCTCGCCGATCGTACTTGATGTCGAAATTGGAATAGCCCACATAGTGCAGATCTTCCAGAAGAATGCGATAACGTTCCGTAAGGTCCCGGTCGCATTCGGTAAGGATCACGGCGTGATTGCCGATCCCGTGAGGCGTATGTTCTTCCAGGAGCACATGTCCAAGACACATCATTACCACTTTCCCGCTGCGGTCCGAATAGCTGGTAAGCACCCGCATATAGGTATCGTCACCCGGAATAAAATTCTGGATGATCATTGA
Source organism: Eubacteriales bacterium (assembly GCA_028692535.1). Taxonomy (GTDB): domain Bacteria; phylum Bacillota; class Clostridia; order Peptostreptococcales; family Anaerovoracaceae; genus UBA10908. The sequence goes on from JAQUXD010000035.1 coordinate 6,617, forward strand.
ATCCCCATACCCCGATCCGTAAACCTCCGACAGTACGCTGCGAACCTGGGCCGGCGTATCGACCTTATACACCTTTTTCTGTGTATCGAAGGGGTGCGCCCAATACTCGATCCCGGAGGAAGGTTTTACGATGAACGGCCCGTCGAAGGGCAATTCAAACGTCATCCCCATTTCCTTCTTGTGAACAAACGTGTCCGGATAATCCACGCCGGATCGTTCACAAAACGCATAGAATTGCTCCTTGTGGGTCAAACGGTGCATCAGTTCCACATCGATATACGGAGATATCACGTTTGCCGGAAAGGCGCCCTTGTGCAGACTGGCAAGCTCCACATAGCTGTCGCCGCATCCGATCAGAAGCACCGTTTTGTCTGAATGCCTGTCGGCGAAAGCCTGAACAAGGCGAAGAAACGCTGCGGGATCATCCGCCTTCGGGTCCGCTGTATAGTCGATGATCTTGCTGTTGACACAGGGACCCGTAAGGTATTTCCCATAGACCTTCGAGCGTATGCCGTAGGCTTCGTGAAAAGCTCTGGCGACACTGTATACATTGATGTCTCCCGCAAACAGCAACGGAACGAACGGTTTTCCGCCGGGAGACAGACCCCATTCCTTATACATCGGTATCCTCACTTCGCGATTCCGTCTCCGGTTCCGGCTGAATTTCAGGAAGAGAATCCTCCGTCAACGCATGCAGTTCTTCCGCTTTGCGTACCTGAAGATTTCCGTTGGCCAGATCATAAAAGCAAGCGTGGGCCGTCGTCATGTAGACACCCAGAAACACCGTTCCGATACTAAGAAGATATAAAAACGGATGAATAGGCTGAGCCGCAGCCTCCAAAGACATAACAAAGATATCTCCCCAGTCTGCGGTAGGAGATATCACAAAGTCAAAATGGTCCGGTCCCCAAAGCATCTGGCCCAGCACAGGCGGCAGGGAAGCCAGAAGTCCCCAACCCAGAAAACTCAGCTCCAGAACGAAAAATCTGCCGCGATTATCCTGCATCAGAATCCCGCTTTCCCAAAGGCATTGCCGCGGTGTCTTCTCGGGATTGTCGGCCATGATAAAAAAGGCCTGACTATATCGGAGCGCGGCCAGGATGCCGGGAATGATCAGCAACAGTGAAAAGAGGAAGATCCTTACAGCCATGATAAGGAGCAGCACAAAGGATTTCCACATATAGTTAAATCCACGAAGCAAATCTTCCACCCCCGCAGGTCTCTGCCGGAACAGCTTCAGAAAATACAGACTGATTCCCAGCGCCATGGGACCGCTGACCATCAGGGTGTACACGTTGACCGCCGACAATGTAAAGGAGGAATTGGAAATGTATGGAAAGATCACCGATGGCAGCGTCGTAACTGCGTACATGACCAAAGAGACGATCAGGGCTTCGCCCCACCGCCCCTGCAGCGTCTGACGCGCCATGGCCCGCATGGTCTTTGTGGATTCCGTGATGATGACATTGGTTCGTAAATTCATAGAATTCTCCCTATATAACATGCTTGATCGTATTATCGTCCGACAGTTTCAGCCGCTTTGACCACATGGGCCGCCAGCACGGAAGTGGTAACGGCGCCGACACCCCCGGGTACGGGGGTGATGGCCGAAACCAACAGTTCGGCCTCGGAAAAATCCACGTCTCCGGTGATTTTTCCGTCGGCGTCCACGTGAATCCCCACATCCAGGACCACCTGCTCACGGTGAAAACAGGAGCGGTCGACTACCCCTTGCCGTCCTGCCGCCACGACCAAGATCTCCGCCTGTCTGCAGATTTCGCTGATATTTTTTGTACGGGTATGACACATGGTGACCGTTGCGTGCCGCTGCAGTAGAAGCATAGCCACAGGTCTGCCGATCACCAGGCTCCGCCCTACCACTACAGTCGTTTTTCCTTCAATATCGATACCGTAATATTCCAGCACCCGGATACAAGCTTCGGCTGTGCAGGGGGCAAAGCCCCGGTCGCTGCCGGAAAACACTCCGCCCAGGGATCCGTCGGTGATGCCGTCTGCATCCTTCCCTGGCGCCAGCGCAGATCGTATCGCTTCGTCGTCCAGATGAGGCGGCAGCGGCCGCAAGAGCAGACAGCTGTGTATCGATTCATCTCGATTGATCTGCGCCACGGCAGCAACAAGGGTTTCCTGAGATACAGTCTCCGGGAAATGGCGCAGCTGCACCTTGATCCCCAGGGCTTCACAACGTCTCGTCGCGCCCCTTTCGTATGAAATATCCCCCGGGTCTTCCCCTACCCGAAGGATGGAAAGACAGGGAAGGATTCTCCGGGCCGCAAGCAAAGCGATACGCTCTTTCGTATCCAGATCCAATGCCTCCGCCACTTGTTTTCCGCTCAACCGCTGCGCCATCTATTCAGCATCTCCGTCCAAGTAAGCAACAAGGAGTTCCAGCGTGTTTTTCACGCCCTCCTTATGGCTTCTTTCGTATCCGTGAGAAGCGTAAACGCCCGGACCGATACAGCCGTGGCGCACATCGAAGCCGGCACCCAACGTCGCCCGCACATCCGACAGATAATCCGGATAAACGTCCACCGCATATTCCACTCCGGCACGGATCGCCGCCTCCTCCAGCCCGCGAACCACATCGTAGTGATAGGGACCGCCGTTATCCTTTGCACAGATGGAGACCATGCGTTCCGTACAGGTGAGGCCTTCTCCCACGCAGCCCATGTCCACGCTGATCGCCTCGGTCACTTCCGTCGGTATGCTGCCCGCCGCGCCGTGACCGACCTCTTCAAAAACAGTAAAGTAGAGGTACACATGCCTAAGCGGCTCCTCTTTACGATCTTTCAAATACTTCGCATACGCCATCAGGACACCCGCGGATAGCTTATCGTCCAGAAAGCGGCTCTTGATGTACCCGCTGTCTGTCACACGACTGCGGGGTTCGAAGCAGACAAAGTCACCCGGCGAAATGCCCAGAGCTTCCACATCTTCCCGATCGTTCACGTCCTCGTCCAGCACCACTTCCATCCCTTCGAACTTTCGCAGTGTTTCACTGTATTGCTTGTTCACATGCGTGGAAGCGTTGACCAGCTGAAACGTGCCTTCCCGGACGCCGGAAAATTTCGTAATGACTGTGCAGTTTTCCGTTTCTGTGTTGTTGGGATTCAAAGAACCAACGGGCACGATGCGAAGCCGTCCGTCGGATTTGATCTCCGCCACCATGCCTCCCAGCGTATCGATATGGGACTGCAGCATCACCGCATTGCCCTTTTCCCGACCACCCAGATCTACGATCACACCGCCTTTGACTGTGGCTTTGGGCTGATACCCCATTTTCTCAAAAGACCGAACCAGCCAGTTCGCCGCTTCGCCGGTATATCCGCTGGGACTGGGAATCGCCAGAAGCTCCAGGGCTTGTTCCACCGCATGTTCCGTATATTTCTCAAGCTTTTTCATTTATTGTCTCCTCCTATGAAAGCAGCAACCACCAACCGGACACTCCATAGATCCCGCCCATGATCCAATCGACGATATAGAGCAGCGGTCCAGACAGGAGCTTCCCGGGCAATCCCAGGATAATGGCAACCATCAGTATCAAAAAGCTGTTCTGATAAACAAAGGCGTAAAACGGTGTGCCGTGGAGATTGAAAATATCCGATAGAACCCCGAAGCCGTCCAAAGGCGGAATCGGAAGCAGATTGAACAGCATGAGCGTAATGTTGATGATCACCACCTGGATCAGGATCACCCCTACCAATCCGCCGAATCCGCTTTGAAAAAAGTCCGGGACAAATTGTACGGAAAGAAAGATGATTCCGCCAAATAAGACAGCCAGGAGCAAATTGGCCGTCACGCCGGACAACCCCACCAGAATGCTGTCTCTGCGTCGATTCCCGAAGTTGGCCGGATTGACCTGGACCGGTTTTCCCCAGCCGAATCGGACCAGAATCAGCGCAATCATTCCCATGGGATCGATATGCGCCCTGGGGTCGATCGTCACGCGACCCATATTTCCGGGGGTCGGATCACCGGCCAGCTGCGCCACCTTTGCATGGGCAAATTCATGAAAAGACAGAGCAATAACGACTGCCGGAAGCAGCAATAGCGTATCCAGTATCCACTGAGATACCTGCCGCGTGCCTCCGCCTATAAAAGCCTGAAGCGGCCCCATGACGAACAATAAAATAAACAGGATAAGAACCGGACCTTTGAAGAATCGCTGCACGTTGTTTCCTTTCCGTTTTGCTGCATATTTCGTGTATGAACTATATTGTATCACCTTTTCATCCACCTTGCTACAACTTGCAAAGCCCCCTTTCCGATGATATAATTGTGTTGCATCAAGGAGATGCCACATTCGAAAGGAGTAATGATCATGTCTGATAAAATCACTTATCTCACCGATGAGAATTTCGAGAGCGTTCTTTCCGGCGCAAAGGCAGCTGTCGTGGATTTCTATGCGGACTGGTGCGGTCCCTGCATGTCCATGGTATCCCTCTATGACCAGCTGGCCGACGAGTACGACGGAAAAGTCGTGTTCTGCAAAATCAACACCGATGATCAGAAACGTCTGGCGATCAAAAACAAGGTCATGAGCATCCCGTGTTTTATGTTCTACAAGAACGGCGCGATGACCGAACGCCACGACGGGACCATGTCTGAGATCGACTTCAAGAAAAAATTGGATGCCATTCTGTAGAGAATGATCTGTTGGGAGTATCGCCGTGATCGATGCCCTGAGCCCGTATCTGCAGACAACTCCTGCGATTCTGGCAGTTATTTATATTGCAAACTTTGTCATCGCCTTTACCATTATCTTCCTGGAGCGTAAAAATCCTTCAGCAACATTGGCCTGGCTGATGATTCTTTTTATCGTGCCCGGCTTTGGGATTCTTCTCTACGTGCTTCTGTCCCAGAACATTTCACGTCATAAGATCTTCACCCTTACTCATTTCGAAGAAAAACGAATGAACGATGCCCTCTTTCATCAGATGGAGGACATGAAAAACAATCAGTTCGTCTATTCCAGCCGCAGCGAAGCGCGTTGGAAGGATATGATTCGGCTGAATCAGTTGTACGGCAACGCGTTTTTAACACAGGACAACCAGATCCGGGTGCTCACCCAGGGTGCGGAAAAGTTCTCACAACTTCTGAACGACATCACAAATGCGGAAAAAAATATCCACATCGAGTATTTTATTCTCAAACCCGACAATGTGGGACTGGCCTTTTTGGACGCTCTAGCAAAAAAAGCCGAAGAAGGCGTCGCCGTCCGTCTGTTGCTGGACGCCATGGGTTCTTCAAGAATTCGAAAAAGGCATATCCGGAAGCTGGAACAGGCCGGAGGACAAGTGGCTTTTTTCTTTCCCCCGAAATTCTTTCGATTCTTCAACTTTAAACTCAACTACCGAAACCACAGGAAGCTGGCCATCATTGACAGCAAAGTCGCCTATCTGGGCGGATTTAACGTTGCCAACGAATACGTAGGCATCAGCACGCGCTTTCGCGCCTGGAGGGACACCCACATCCGGGTGGAAGGCGGCTGTGTCCAGGACATTGACGCCCGCTTTGTCCTCGATTGGCGCTTTGCATCGGGAGAAGATCTGTCCATCCCGGTGGACTATTATACGTTTTTACCCATGGACAGCGCTACAGGTGTCCAGATCGTTTCCTGCGGGCCCGACAGCCCCAGCACGGAGATCAAGCTGGCATACCTGAAAATGATTGCCAGAGCTGAACGAAACATCTACCTTCAAACACCCTACTTCATTCCGGACGAAAGCATCTTCGAAGCTCTTAAGATGGCTGCGCTGTCAGGGGTTGACGTGCGGATCATGATCCCCAATGAGCCGGATCATCCCTTCGTATACTGGGTCACGTATTCCAATGTGGGATCTTTGCTGGAATCCGGCGTCAAGGTATATATTTACGACCGTGGCTTCCTGCACGCAAAGATGATCACCGTGGACAGCGAAGTGAGTTCCGTCGGCTCAGCGAATTTCGATATCCGCAGCTTTAAACTTAATTTTGAATGCAATGCGATCCTGTACGACCGGGCGGTTGCAAAAAAGCTGGAAGAAGAATTTGAACACGACATCATGAATTCTTTCCGTTTGACGCCGGTCATCTACCGAAACCGTTCCACCTGGGTCAAGTTCAGGGAATCAGTAGGTCGGCTGATCTCAGACATTCTGTAAGCGATGCAACCTCTCCGTAAAGACTGAAGGTCCTGGCCCGTGTAATCCGCACCGGCAGGATCTTTCCGATCATGGAAGAGTCTCCGGGAAAGTCCACCACCTTTGAAGAATCTGTGCGCCCGGTATACACTTCCGGATTCGTCCGGCTGGGGCCTTCCACCAGAACCGGAAGGATCTTTCCTTGATATGCGGCGCTTTTTTCACCCTGTATTTTATGGATCTCATCGATCAAGCGATCAAAGCGATCGTGCTGAATCTGCTCTGGCACTTGGTTTTCGTAGTGCTCCGCCGGCGTCCCTTTTCTCGGTGAATACAAAAACGTAAATGCGGAATCGTACCGCACGCGCCGCACAAGATCCAGCGTATCGAGAAAATCCTCTTCCGTTTCCCCCGGAAATCCTACGATGATATCCGTTGTCAGCGCAATGCTCGGGCAGACTTCCTTCAACTTCGCCACAATATCCAAGTATTGCTCCCGGCTGTAGTGCCGGTTCATTTTTTTGAGGACCCTGTCGCTTCCCGACTGCACCGGCAGATGGATGTGCTTGCACAGATGGACACACTCCCCGTAGGCTCTAATCAGAGCTTCGGAAATATCCTTCGGATGCGAGGTCATAAATCGGATCCGTTCGATG
>JAQUXD010000157.1 GCA_028692535.1 Eubacteriales bacterium
CCCGGTCTGGCCGAGGTGCTGGCCCGATTCGTAGATCTGGAAGCTGTCGTAAAAAGGTCTGTATTTAAGAATCTGGATATCCTCTACAGCGGCGTGATGCCGCCCAATCCCGTGGAATTGCTGGGCTCCAGAAATATGGAAGCGCTTGTCGATCAACTCAAAGAGCAATACGACTATATTTTTATCGACACGCCGCCTGTAAACGTGGTGACAGACGCCACGGTCCTGTCCAGGCTTTTGGATGGTTTGATCCTGGTGACCCGGGAAAATATCAGCAAGCGGGATGAGCTGCTGTACGCCGTCAACCGCCTGCAGTTCGTGAACGCCAAGTTGATCGGCACTGTACTCAACGACAAGGCATTTCATGCAAAGCGCAGCTACCGCTACGGAAAATATAAGAGCTATTATGGAAGAGATTATGCGGCAAACGATCGTGACTGACTGGCATACGCATATTCTGCCCGGAATCGACGACGGCAGCAGGGACACGGATGAATCTCTTGCAATGCTTCGGTCCAGTGCTTTACAGGGGGTGTCTGCCGTTGTGCTGACACCTCATTTTTATCCTCAAAACGAATCGCCCGGTCGATTTCTCGAAAGAAGAAACGATGCCTGGATCCGCTTGGAACAGGCGATTGCAAAGCAATCCGGCGAAGGCGTCGATCTTCCTGTCCGCATCCTGGGGGCAGAAGTCTACTACTTTGATGAGCTGGGAGGACTGGATGCCGAGGAACTGTCGGCTCTGTGCATCGGAGATACCCGGATCCTCATGGTGGAAATGCCTTCGGACACCTGGAGCCACAGAGTTTTCGATTGTCTGGAAAAGCTGATTTTCCAAAGGAATGTGCGACCTCTGATCGCGCATATCGATCGGTACTATAAAGCTGTTAAGGACACGGAATCATTGGATGCCCTGATCGGCGAAGGACTGCTGCTCCAACTGAATACCGGCGCCCTGAACGGCCTGATGCCGCGCCGCAAAGCCTTTCAATGGATGCGAGCCGGCAGAGTTCATCGCATCGGGTCAGACTGTCACAATATGAAAGATCGGAAACCTGAATTGTCCGAAGCGCTGGCCCTCGTCCGCAAACAATTCGGAGAAGATGCGTTGGCAATGTACTTTGCCGGGGCAGAGTCTAAATAATCGGCGGTGAATCCATGGAAAAAACGCGGAAACAATATCGAATGATCATCATCGGCATACTGGTGGTAATGGGGTTGATCCTCAGCGGACTGTATGTCTATTTCTTAAGTCAAATACAGGAGACATATCAGCGTTATGCCTCTCAGAGCATTCTCGATGCGAAGAAGACTTTTCTTGAAGATACCGTCAACAATGTGATCGGACGGATCGGCCAGATCAAAGCGGAAGAACAGCTTCGCCTCGGCTTCGACCACCCGGACGTGGACGAAGCAGTGAAGAGACGCATTTATTTGGAGATCCACGGATATCAGTTTTCCAATGATGCGTATATCTGGGTCAACGAAGTGATCGATTACGCAGGTGGCGCCGATTATGCCATTCGACGCATCCATCCTAATATGAAAGATACGGAAGGGATGTATTTGTCTACAGACATGACAGATATCGCCGGAAATCTCCCTTATTTGACGGAACTGGAAGGAATCAAGGAGGACGGCGAGCTGTTTTTCAACTACTTCTTTAAAAAGAAGGGTCTTGACGTAGTCTCGGAAAAAATCACGTATGCCAAGCTGTACGAAGAATATGACTGGATCATCGCCATGGGCGTACACCTTGACGATGTGCAGGCGTATGTGACGCAGAGCACGGAAGCCAGCAAAGAGCAGATTCGGCAAGTTCTCTTCTTTGTTGTCGCAATGACGGCAGTCCTGATCGCTACGGCGATGCTGCTCCTTTCGTATTTGGAGCGGTGGTATTTCAAGCATACGAATATCGTCCTGAAAAGCGAAGCCTACAAAGATCCTCTGACCGGAGTGTTCAACCGCAGAGCCGGGGAACTGGAACTGAAAAAAGCCTTTGAGGAGTACCGTCTTCTGGGGGATGCGTCAGCGGTTTTCATGCTCGATATCGATGATTTCAAGAAGATCAACGACAAGTACGGACACGATCGGGGTGACGCTGTCTTGCGGACCATTGCAGATGATCTGAACAAGCACATTCGGAATACGGATATTCTGAGCCGCTGGGGCGGAGAAGAATTTTTATTGATTTGCCATGGGTTAAAGCAGGAGGATATTGCACCTTTCACGGATAAACTCCTTCGGGTCGTACGGGATGCTTCGCCGGGCTGCGGGTTGCATGCGGCCAACGAAATGATTACCATTTCCATTGGGGTGTCTGCTTTTATTGCCGAAGACGGGATTGCGCAGGATGCCGTCAAGCGGGCGGACAAGGCACTCTATCAGGCAAAGGCGTTGGGGAAAAACCGAGCTGTCTTGCTCCTTTCCGGCGAAGATACTCAAGCCGGTTGAGAAATGAAGAATCATTTGATACAATAAAGACACGCGATAGTTTGAGCGGTTGTTTTGGCGGATCGGAAGGATCTGCTTGCTGAAAGTGAAAAAGGAGGTATCATATGCCGGATTTTGGACATCCGTTCTCCGGAATGGCAAAGGATCGAAAGCTCACCGATGCCGAGCTGATACGGTCGATACGTTTTATGGTTGCTGCCGAATACGAGGCTATACAGTTGTACATGCAGTTGGCCGAATCCACCGACAATAAGCTGGCCATTGCTGTATTAAAAGACATTGCAGACGAGGAGCGGGTCCACGCGGGAGAATTTCTCCGCCTTTTAAAGGAGTTGGATCCGGAAGAAGAGGAATTTTACAAAGAGGGAGCCGAGGAGGTCGAAGAAGAGATCGAGGAGCTTTCCGAAGACGCGTAACGAAAAACATGGCGAAGGGTATCCACCTTCGCCA
>JAQUXD010000036.1:0-4175 GCA_028692535.1 Eubacteriales bacterium
AGGATGCGTTTGCAGACTGTCACAGCGCATCTTTCTTGCCATTCGCACTGCGTTATGGTAGCATGACAAAGATGAAAAAAACACATTTGCTAAAAACAGAAGAAGATACCCGAAAGCTGGGTGAACAGCTGGCTTTCGCCGCCCGCCCCGGCGATGTGATCGCCTTGGTAGGAGAACTGGGCGTAGGAAAGACGACATTGGCAAAAGCCATTGCCGCTCATCTGAATATCAAGGAAGAGATCACAAGCCCTACATTTACGATTCTGGCTCAGTACGAAAGCGGCCGACTGCCTTTTTATCATTTTGATGTGTACCGGGTCCATGCAGAGGAAGAACTGTTTGAGATTGGATTTCAGGAGTATCTCGACGGCGAAGGCCTTTGTGTGATCGAATGGGCCGATCTCGTCCAAGAGCTGCTGCCAGCCGAAACGCTTTGGGTGCGCCTGGCGTGGGATGCCTCGGGAACGGAAAGGATCTGTACCGTCGGATGATGATTCTTGTATTGGAAACCACGGGTCCACTGGCCTCCGTGGCCCTGATCGATCAGAGCAGGAACGTAACGGAGCGATTGAACGATACGCGCTACTCCCATCTGGAAGAGTTGATTCCCATGGTTCAGGCGCTCATGGGCGAAAAATCCACATATCCCGAAGACATTGCCGCTATCGCTGTATCACGAGGCCCCGGATCCTTTACCGGTGTTCGGATCGGAATGACCACAGCCAAAGCGCTGGCCCAGATCTGGCAGAAGCCGATCGTGGAGGTCCCTACGCTGACAGCCTTTGCTTTTCACGGAGGTATAGCGCCGGGGACGCTGGTGGTTCCTGTTTTAGATGCCCGAAGGAATCAAGTTTACGGCGGAGCTTATCGAAAAACCGAATCCTATCAGGTATCCGAAGTCATCGGAGAAAAAGCATGGGCTTTGAAGGAGCTTCTTGAACTGCTGGCCGATCGACAGCAAGAAGGGGAACCCGTGCTCTTTTGCGGCGACGGCGTCCGAGTTTACGGAGATGTGCTGGAAAACTATCCCAAGCCTTTTCAATATGCTGACGAAGAGGCGGCAGTACAGCGGGCTTCCACAGTGGCACAGTTGGCGCTGAATCTGTACCAAGCCGGAATCGTTACCGATGCCTTCCATGCGGAGCCGGTATATTTAAGGCAAGCCGAAGCCGAGAGGAAACTTCAGGAAAAATGTGTGAAATAACATTTCGTTGTGCGGTTCCGGAGGACGCGGCGGCCATCGCAGACTTGGAGCTCCTTTGTTTTTCATCTCCCTGGAGCCGCGCTGCTCTCGAAAAAGAACTGACTGAAAATCCGGTGGCCCGCTATATCGTCGGCGAAGCGGAAGCACGTGTTGTTGCATATGCAGGGCTGTGGCTCGTCGTGGATCAGGGACACATCATCAATGTTGCCGTACATCCGGCTTTTCGTCGCCGGGGTATCGGGAAAAAACTGATCGCTGAAATGCTTCGGCTCACAGGTCCGGAGGGCATCACCTCCTATACGTTGGAAGTTCGTCTGTCCAATACCGCGGCGCTGGCGCTGTATCAGGGATTCGACTTCTATGTGGCAGGGATGCGAAAGAAGTACTATGAGGATCCGGAGGAAGACGCACTCATTCTCTGGCGCGATGCGCCGGAAAGAGACGCGGAGAATACACAGTGAACCCATCGAGGAGATTATGAAAGAAGGAAAACATCTGACACTTGCTATTGAGACCAGCTGTGACGAGACGGCAGTGGCAGTCCTTGCCGACGGCCATACCATTTTGTCCAATGTGATCTCTTCGCAGATCGATGTGCATCGAGTCTTCGGCGGCGTGGTGCCTGAGATTGCCTCCCGCCACCATCTGAAAAATTTGAATCTCGTCTTTGCCGCTGCGCTGGAGGAAGCCGGGGTCGCATTGCAGGATGTGGATGAGATCGGCGTAGCTCCCGGACCGGGTCTGGCCGGTGCGCTGCTCATGGGTACGGCTTTTGCCAAAGCCGTGGCTTTTGCCGCACAAAAGCCTCTGGTGGCTGTCCATCACATCCAAGCCCACATCATGGCCAATCTGATCGAACATCCTCAATTGAAGCCGCCGTTCATGGCTTTGGTGGTTTCCGGCGGTCATACCCACCTGATCGGTGTAGAAGACTACAACCGGTTTAAGATTTGGGGAAAGACCCGTGATGATGCCGCAGGGGAAGCCTTTGACAAAGTTGCCAGAGTTTTAGGGCTGGGCTATCCCGGGGGACCGCTCATCGATGAAGCGGCCAAGTTGGGCGATCCCGATGCCGTACCGTTCAAACGTGTCTACCTGGAAAAAGGCAGCCTGGATTTTTCCTTCAGTGGGATCAAGACCGGGGTGATCAATTATCTGCATACGGAAAAACAGCGGGGAAATCCTGTGAATGTGCAGGATGTGGCTGCCGGTTTTCAGATGGCTGTCGTGGAGGTCCTGGTGAACAAGGCTGTGATGGCCCTGGAACAAAGCGGATACCGCAAATTGGCTTTGGCCGGCGGCGTGGCCAGCAACAGCCTTCTGCGGGAAAAGCTGAAAGTCGCTTGCAGCCGCGCCGACGCGGAGCTTTACATCCCTTCGCCGATCCTGTGCACCGACAATGCGGCCATGGTGGCCTGCGCGGCCTACCACAAGCATCGGATGGGAATGCTTGCGGACTTGTATTTGGATGTGTGGCCTGGGCTTTCCATTGAAAGCGGCCTGGATCTTCTGGATGCAAAGCTTAAAAATTAAAAGCAGCCCCGAATGTAGTGAGACACTGCAAAGGGGCTGCTTTTCTGCATCTTATTATTAATTTGCGTTTTCTTCCACGTACTTGACCAGGTTGCTGACCAGTTGAAACTGCTCGGCCTGTTCATCGGGAATCTCCAGTTCGAATTCATCTTCGATCGCCATGATGATCTCTACGGCATCCAGCGAATCCGCTTCCAGATCCTTCATCAGGTTGGTCGCCATCGTGATGTCCTCTTTGTCCACTCCGAGCTGCTCTGCAATAATGTCCCGGATTTTGTCAAAAATCATGTTTAACCTCCACTTTTTTTCTGATCTGCAGGTGCAAATCTCTTTTCATTATAATACATGAGTTGTTATGTGCAAGTACTTTTTACGGGAGATTCATCCATTCTTCATAAAGAGCCTCCAGTTGATTTTTCGCTGTTTGGAGCTTTTGGCTCCATTCCGTCGCCTGGATGGGATCAGTATACACTTCTTCTCTGCAGAGCTCCGCTTCGATGGCTGTGATCTCTTCTTCGGCCCGGGCGATACGCGTTTCCTTTTCGAGGCGATCTTTCAATCGTTTTCTTTCCCGAAGCGCCTCTTCCTTTTCTTTTTTGCGGGCCAGGATCCGATCTTCCTTGTTTTGCTCCCGCTGTTCCTCTCTGGTCAAATCTGTTGTTCCCACCAACTGCCCCATCTGATCCAGATAGGATTTCCCGGAGGTGAGGGACCGACTTTTTTCGGAGTAGTAGTCGTACGCTCCGAGAAAGACCGTAATTCCGTCTGCGTTGAGTTCACAGATGGCGGTGGGGATCTTCGACAGCAGGTAGCGGTCATGGGATACGATCAAAAGCGTGCCGGGGAAGGCTGCCAGCGCATCCTCGAATACTTCCTTGGCCTGAATGTCCAAATGGTTCGTCGGCTCGTCCATGACGAGCAGATTGGCGCCTGAAAGCATCAACTTCAAGAGGGACAACCGAGCTTTTTCCCCGCCGGCCAAGTCTTTGACCTTCTTAAAAACATCGTCTCCCCGGAACAGGAAGCGTCCCAACATACTTCGAAGCTCCTGCTGATCGTAGAGACGGTATGTTCCGTGCACTTCATCCAATACCGTGTGCTCCGGATCCAACAGTTGCTGCTCCTGATCATAATAAGCCGGCACTACGTTTTGCCCCAACCGGACCATCCCTTCGTCGGGAGAAAGCTGTCCCAGAAGAATTTTCAGCAGAGTGGTCTTTCCGATGCCGTTGGCGCCCACGAGGCAGATTCTGTCGCCGCGCTTGATGTCCAGATCCACATTTCGGAAGAGCAAACGCTTGTCCGTCCCCCGACCAAAGGTCTTTGCCAGCCCGGACGCATACAAAACATCGGTGCCGCTGACCAAGTTTTCCTTGAAGCGGATTTTTAAGCGATCTTGGAGCATCACAGGTCTGTCCGGGCGATCCAGACGGGCGAG
>JAQUXD010000036.1:4275-13365 GCA_028692535.1 Eubacteriales bacterium
ATCCGGACGGAAGTGATCTCTCTGCTGCAAATACCCCAGCGTGGTATCTTTGGCAATGCGCAGCTGCCCGCTGTCGGCAGGCAGGCGACCGGCCAGGATCTTCATCAGTGTGCTCTTTCCCGCGCCGTTGGCGCCGACGATACCGATCCGGTCGGAAGGATTGATATGAAAGGTCACGTCCTGAAGTACCGGGGTGATCCCAAAAGATTTATTTATTTTTGTTGCGGATAGGATACTCATGTCTTACTCTGGCGCAAGCCTTAATTTCCCTGAAAATGCAGTTGCTTTCCCATATTAACACAAAAATATTCTTGTAACAAGAAGGGCCGCATGATATTATAAGGCATCTGAACTGAGCGAAAAGGATACATCGATGAAGAAAAACGGAAAGATATCCAATGCAGTTATTCGAAGGCTTCCCCGATACCTGAGGATCCTGGATGAACTGAGCCATCAAGCTGTTCAGCGGATTTCCTCCAGGGATTTGAGCGAAAAGACCGGCTACACAGCTTCACAAATACGACAGGACCTGAATCATTTCGGCGGCTTTGGGCAGCAGGGATACGGCTATAACGTAAATGATTTGCGGGAAGAAATCGAAAAAATTTTGGGACTCAATCGAGAATATCGCCTGGTGATCGTTGGTTGCGGAAGACTGGGCCGAGCGATCGCCAATTTTAACTATACATATAATGAAGGCTTTCCGGTGATCGGCATGTTCGACGTGAGTCCCGAGATCATCGGGAAGACGATCAACGATATACCGGTGGCGGATGTTCGGACCCTTCCGGAATTCCTGAAGCAAAACAATGTGGATATCGGGGTGATTTGCGTCACCAAGGAATCTGCGGAAGAGGTGGCCAATGTGCTCATCAAAGGAAAAGTCCAGGGCATCTGGAATTTTGCTCCCTGGGATGTGACTGAAACCGAGGGCATCCCGGTGGAAAACGTACATTTGTCCGACGGGCTCCAGACGCTGGTCTACTATATCAATCACAACGAAGCATAAAAAATAAAATAACCGTTTCTTAGCCAGTAAGAAACGGTTATTATTTACTCCAAACTTTAGGGTTGGGGAGCGTCAACCGGGCATACATCTGCGCAGGCGCCGCATTCGATGCACTTTTCGGCATCGATCACGTACTTGCTGTCGCCTTCCGAAATTGCATCTGTCGGGCATTCTGCTACGCATGCACCGCAGCTGATGCAGGAATCGTTAATTACATAGGCCATGTTCAGTCCTCCTTACGTAATAGTAGTAGTTGGATCATCGATTGCATCGACAGCAACAGTATAGCAGAAAAAAAAGAAGTCAACAAGGAAGTTTTCAGTCTTTCGCAAAGGTTTACGGCAGACAGAGGGCCAGCTATGAAAACCATTGGATTATCGGGAAAAAGCGGCACAGGAAAGAGTTATAACGCCATGGAACTTTGCGGCAGGATGAACATTGACGCCATGATCGATGACGGTTTGCTCATTTCCGAAAACCGGATCCTGGAAGGCGTGTCTGCGAAGAAGCAGACTACAAAAATCGGCGCTGTCAAAACAGCCCTGTTCATGGACGACGCGCATCGGGAGAAGGTTGTTCGCGCCATCGAGCGGGCAGCGCCTCAGAGCCTTTTGATCCTGGGGACTTCCGACGATATGATCTACCAGATCGCTCGGAGACTGGGGCTTCCCTTCCCGCTCAAGATCATTCAGATCGAGGACATCACCACGCTGGACGATCGCATCAAGGCCCGCAGGCTTCGGGCGGAATCCGGAACCCATGTTATTCCGGCACCCACGTTTCAGGTGAAGCGGCAGTTTTCGGGCTATTTTCTGGACCCGATGAAGCGGTTGAAGGGCGGCGCAGGCAGCGGCCGCACAGTCACGACGGAAAAGACCATGGTCCGTCCCACTTACAGCTATATGGGCGATTACATCATTTCCGACAAAGTTGTGACGGATATCGTTCACCACATGGTCTCCATTACAGGAGGCGTAGCCGGTGTGCTGTGGGTGACGGCCAACAACGACAAGGACGCCGGACTCTTTATCCGGATCATCCTGCAGCTGGTCTACGGCGCCAAGATCAAAAAGACCGCAGTTGCCGTCCAGCGCGGCGTGTTCGATGCTGTGGAGTACATGACGAATTTCAACGTACGGGCCGTGGATGTAGAGATCCGCGGTATCAAACGGATCCAGTGATCGCGAAATTTCCCAAAAAATTTGACAACGGGTATTGACTTTAGGGAACAGGTCAGTATAATGATGTTAGCACTCAAAGATAGTGAGTGCTAACAATTGTTTTGGAACTATATTTATATAGAAATCGAAAGGAGACTATCTTTATGAACATCAAACCTTTGGGAGACAGAGTACTCATCAAGAGATTGGAAGCCGAGGAAAAGACTAAGAGCGGGATCGTGCTTCCGGGTTCAGCCAAGGAGCAGCCGCAGATGGCCGAGGTCATCGCAGTGGGGCCCGGCGGTGTCGTGGATGGCAAAGAGATCAAAATGGAAGTGAAAGCCGGTGATCAGGTGATCTTCTCCAAATATGCCGGTACGGATATCAAAATGGATGGGGAAGAATACATGTTGCTTTCCCAGAAGGATATTTTAGCGATCGTACAGTAAGAACAGGAAAGGGTGAAATAGAATGGCAAAGGAAATCAAATTCGGCGAACAGACCAGAAGACAGCTGCAGTCCGGTGTTGACCAGCTGGCAAATACCGTAAAGATCACGTTGGGTCCCAAGGGCAGAAACGTGTTGCTGGAGAAGAAATACGGATCTCCCATGATCACGAATGACGGCGTTACCATCGCAAGAGAAATCGAACTGGAAGACGCTTTTGAAAATATGGGTGCGCAGATCGTCAAGGAAGTTGCTTCCAAGACAAACGATGTGGCCGGTGACGGAACGACCACCGCAACTGTGCTGGCTCAGACCATCATCCGCGAAGGCTTCAAGAATGTAGCGGCCGGCGCCAATCCCATGATTCTCAAAAGAGGGATCCAGGGTGCTGTGGATGTTGCCGTGGAAGAGATCAAAGGCATTTCTCATAAAGTCGAGAGCAAAGAAGCCATCGCCCAGGTCGCTTCGGTTTCGGCCAGCGACGATGAGATCGGTCAGCTGATTGCCGAAGCTATGGAAAAAGTAGGAAACGAAGGCGTTATTACGGTGGAAGAATCCAAATCCATGGGTACAACGCTGGAAGTCGTGGAAGGCATGCAGTTCGACAGAGGATATCTGTCGGCGTACATGGTGACCGATACGGAAAAGATGGAGGCGGCGCTCAGCAGTCCCTATATCCTGATCACAGATAAGAAAATCACAAACATTCAGGACATCCTTCCGATCCTGGAGCAGATCGTGCAGCAAGGCAAAAAGCTTCTGATCATCGCAGAAGACGTGGAAGGCGAAGCTCTTGCCACACTGGTGGTCAATAAACTCAGAGGCACGTTCGACTGCGTAGCAGTTAAAGCTCCGGGCTTCGGAGACAGACGGAAGGAAATGCTCAAGGATATCGCCATCCTCACCGGCGGCACCGTGATCAGCGAGGAACTGGGCTACGACCTTAAGGATGCGACCCTGGATATGCTCGGATCTGCCAATACGGTCAAAGTCAACAAGGAAAACACCGTGATCGTAGACGGCGCAGGCACCATCGAAGAGATCGACGCCAGAATCCACCAGATCAAAGCGCAAATCGAAGAGACCACCTCGGAATTTGATAAAGAAAAGCTTCAGGAAAGATTGGCCAAGCTCTCCGGCGGCGTTGCCGTGATCCAGGTCGGTGCAGCTACCGAAACGGAACTGAAGGAAAAGAAACTGCGGATCGAGGATGCACTCAATGCCACACGGGCAGCTGTGGAAGAGGGAATCGTCCCCGGCGGCGGCGTCGCCTTTGTAAGCGTGATTCCCGCAGTTAAAAAGTATGCACAGTCTGTGCAGGGCGACATGAAAACCGGCGCGAATATCATTGTCCGCGCACTGGAAGAGCCTGTCCGCCAAATTGCTGAAAACGCAGGATTTGAAGGTTCGGTCGTTGTGGCGGAAGTCATTAAGAGCGAAAAGGGCGTCGGATTCAATGCGGCTACGGAAAAATACGAAGACATGATGAAAGCCGGAATCGTGGATCCCACGAAGGTTACCCGGTCTGCGCTTCAGAATGCAGCGTCTGCTTCTGCGCTTCTGCTTACCACGGAAGCCGGTGTTGTGGACGTTAAGTCCGACGAACCGGCCATGCCCCCCATGGGCGGAGGAATGGGCGGCGGAATGGGCATGATGTAAGATTTTCCCGCGTGTCTGCCGAAACAATAACATCTTCAACGGCGGTTCTCGAAAGAACCGCCGTTTTTTTATGCCGAAACCCTGCTTTTTGCACATTTTTTCGGATCGCTTGAAAATGAACCCCATAGCAGGTAAACTCATAAGTAATCTGCGCAAATTTGCAGATCGGACAGCTTATGCATCTTTTATTTTAGGAGGAAAATGCCATGGCATTCAAGCAGGCGGAACGACTGGAAAATGTTCATCATTCTCAAATGAGAAAGATCTTCGGCATGTGCAACGAATTGAGAAAGCGGGGTGAGGCGGTCGCTGATGTAACGATCGGGCAACCCAATTTCCCAACGCCTCAATACATTAAAGATGCCTGCATCCAAGCGCTGCAAGAAGGTCATACCGGATATGCCGATTATAGCGGGATCCCCATTCTGAAAGAAGAAATCATTAAGAAGATCAAAAAAGATACGGGTATGGAGTATGGTCCCGACGAGATCCTCGCCACAACAGGCGTGGCTCAGGGCTGTTTTGTCTCACTGATGTCCTTCCTGAACCCCGGCGACGAGATCCTTCTGCCGGATCCGGTCTATTTTATCTATGATAATTGCGCAAGTATTGCAGGCGCGACGATCAAGAAGTATACTCTCAGAGAAGAAAACGAATTCCAGGTGGATATCGACGAGCTGAAGGGCCTTATCACGGAGAAGACCAAGATGATGGTCATCGTTTCTCCCAGCAATCCTTTGGGTGCCAGTCTCACTACGGAAAACCTGGCGGAGATCGCAGCGCTGGCCATCAAGCACGATCTGATCGTCGTAACGGATGAGATCTACGACATGCTGGTCTACGAGGATCCAAAACCTGTGAGTATCGCCACCTTCCCGGGCATGCGTGAGCGGACAATCATTTTAAACGGTTTTTCCAAATCCTTTGCCATGACAGGTTGGCGACTGGGCTGGGCTGCGGCGCCGGAATATATGATCGACCCCATGAACCGTCTGGCATTTTATATGACATCCGGACCCACTACGTTCGTGATGCATGCAGCTGCCGCGGCGCTTCGGGACGAGGACGGAAGCTGTGAGATGATGCGCAAGGAGTTCGACAAGCGCAGAAGATACTTGGTAGAAGCGATCAATAAGTTAAAGAATTTTTCCTGCCTCGCCCCGAAGGGCGCATTCTACATCTTCTTGAACATCAAGAAGACCGGCATGAGTTCTCATGATTTCTGCGAGTACATTTTTGAGAAATGCAGAGTCGCTGTGATCGCCGGAAACATTTTCGGGTCCAGCGGCGAAGGGTTTGTAAGGATATCTTACGCAGCTTGCGATGAAACGCTCAAAGCTGTGGTGGAAGGTCTGCAGAAAGCAGATAAAGACTTTTAAAGAAAGGCGAACAGTGCTTATACATGGATTTTAAAAAGAAAAGATGGATCAGCCTATACGTAGGTTTCGCAATCGAAGCGCTGGCCGGAAACGGCTATGCGTGGAGCGTTTATCAGACGCCGCTGGTGGAGAAATACGGCTGGAGCATCAGCCAGGTTTCAACGGCCTATACGATGGCGTTTCTATCAGGCATGTTCATGTCTCTCTTTCTGGGGGCAAGACTGCGTAAAATGTTCAAGACCCGCACGGAAGTCCTGCTGGGCGGGCTTTGCTACGGCGGTGCCATATTCCTGATGTCGCAGATGACCGGCCAGATCTGGCAGCTGTACCTCCTTCACGGATTCTTATCCTCTCTGGGGGTCTGCATGACATACCCTGTCCTGATCGCCTATTCTCAGGAGATCTTTCCGGAGCGTCCCGGATTTGCAGGTGGCACCATGGCCGCCGGGTATGGTTTGGGTGCCGTGATCTGGGCGCCTCTGGCCACGAAGATCTATACGTCCACAGGGGATATTTCCTATTCCTTCTTTTATCTTGGACTTATTTTTATCGGCGGCATGGCTTTGCTGTCCATGTTCCTGTATTCACCGCCTGCGGGGTTCCGGGATCGCATGATCGCCGAAGCCGGTGCGGACATCAAAGTGGGCAGCACCAAAGCACGCGCGCTGGTCTACGATGTGGATAAACCTCAATTGATCCGTACTCCGCTGTTCTACATGATGATGATCTCCATGACCCTGGGCATTGCCTGCGGCGGCATGATCATCAATCAGGGGTCCCCCATCGTCCAATTGAAGTTCAACATGGCGGCTACGTCAGCTGCGACGGTAGTAGGGGCTCTTGCCGTAGGCAATACCATCGGGCGATTCCTCTGGGGTTCCGTGTCGGACCGGATCGGAAAAGTAGAGACTGTAAAGATTCTCCACGTGCTGCAGGCATTTTTTATGCTGATGCTTCTGATTCTGGACAATAAGATCCTCTTTGTATTGATGCTCATGGGCACGACGTTCTGCTACGGCGGTCTGGCCTGCCTTCTGGCACCCGTCACCGGCGAACTGTTCGGCAACAGGAACATCAGCGCCAACTACTCGGTCGCCTATACCGCCTACGGGCTTTCTGCCCTGATCGGTCCTCTGGTAATCGCCAATGTGCGTCAGATGACCGGAGAATATACCTTCGGCTACGTGTTTGCCATCGCATTTTCCGTGGTCGCTCTGGTGGTGACCCTGGGCATCGAGCGCCAGGCTAACAAAATACGACAAGAAGGAAGCATACAATAACGATCCGAGAAGGCGCCGAAAGGGCGCCTTCTTTTTTTCAATATCACACGGTTTTATTGACCGGTCCGGCGAAAAAAAGTATAATGCATTAATGTATGACTTCACAGCAAAACAAAGGGAGAAATAATGCACAACACCGGATGCTTTACCATGGTAGCCGTTCTGGTTTTGATACTGCTTTTAGGTTTTGCCGCCGGCTGTTCTGCACCGGAGGCGTTGCCCACAGGAGTCTGCGCAGGTGCTTTGGGAACGAAGGTTGAAAAAGTGATGCAGAAAGATCCGGTCATTCTTCGGTCTGATTGGGATCCGGGCACACCCCGGGAGCCTGCGCCGGAGATCGCAACGGTCACCGACGACTGGCTGATCCTGGTCAATAAAACACATCCGCTGTCAAAAGAATATGCCCCTTCGGACATGGTCCGCATTCAATACTGCGTGGGAGATCATGCGGAATCCATGCGCTATATGCGTCCCGAAGCGGCGGAGCATTTCCACCAAATGGCAGAGGCTGCGGTCCAGATCGGCTATGAGATCGGTATTCGTACGGCCTATCGGTCCTACGCGCAACAGTACAATATTTTTTACAGCTATGTTGCCCGGGACGGCGAAGAAGCCGCCAACAAATACAGCGCCCGGCCCGGTCAGAGCGAGCATCAGACAGGGCTCAGCGCAGACGTCACTTCTCCGTCTGTAAATTATGAAATGACCACCGATTACGGACAAGCGCCCGAAGGGATCTGGCTGGCCGAAAATGCCCACCGCTTCGGATTTATCATACGATATCCTCTGGGAAAAGAGGCGATCACCGGGTATCAGTACGAGCCCTGGCACGTACGTTATGTGGGCGCAGAGGCCGCCGCTGAGATCTATGAGCGAGGAATTACGCTGGAAGAATATCTTGGGGAAGTCGAGTAGGACAGGGAGGAAGAACCTATGGCATTGTATTATCAAGAACCGTCGAGGACCTTTAGCGAGTATTTGCTGATCCCGGCGTATTCCGATGAGAATTGTACGCCGGACAACGTCAGTTTAAAAACACCGATTACAAAGTTTAAAGTAGGAGCGCAACCGGAAATCAGCATGAATATTCCACTGGTATCGGCGATCATGCAGTCTGTTTCCGGAGATCGTCTCGGTGTTGCCTTGGCAAAAGAAGGCGGCATTTCTTTTATATATTGCTCGCAAAGCGTGGAAAACGAAACCGCCATGGTGGCCAAGGTCAAAAGCCATAAAGCGGGATTCGTTACATCGGACTCCAACATACGGCCGGATCAAACCCTGACCGATCTCCTGGAGTTGAAAGAGCGTACCGGCCACTCCACGACTGCCGTCACCGATGACGGCACTTCCCAGGGGAAAGTGGTGGGAATCGTTACCAGCCGGGATTACCGGGTAAGCCGGATGTCTCCCGATACAAAGATCTCTGAATTCATGACGCCGCTGGACAAACTGATCACGGCCCGGGAAGGTGTGACGCTTTCCGAAGCCAACGATATCCTGTGGGATCACAAGCTCAATGCCTTGCCCATACTGGATGATGAAGGCCGGTTCAAATACTTCGTATTTCGAAAGGATTATGATTCGCATAAAGCCAATCCCATGGAGTTGCTGGATGACCACAAGCGTTACAGAGTAGGGGCCGGTATCAACACTCGGGATTACCGGGAGCGGGTTCCCGAACTGATCCGGGCCGGCGCCGATGTACTCTGTATCGATTCTTCGGAAGGTTTCACCGAATGGCAGAAGAAGACCATCGAGTGGGTTCGGAGCGAATACGGAGACACGGTCAAGATCGGAGCCGGCAATGTGGTGGACCGGGAAGGATTTCGGTTCCTGGCCGAAGCGGGCGCCGATTTTGTGAAAGTGGGCATCGGCGGCGGGTCCATCTGCATCACCAGGGAGACCAAGGGAATCGGCCGGGGACAGGCCTCTGCCGTGATCGATGTGGCGGCGGCTCGGAAAGAATACCTGAAAGAAACCGGAATCTATGTTCCCATCTGCTCAGATGGCGGTATCGTCCACGACTATCACATGACCCTGGCGCTGGCCATGGGCGCCGACTTCCTGATGCTGGGCAGGTATTTCTCCCGCTTCGACGAGAGCCCCACGGCAAAACTGATGGTCAATGGCTCCTATGTAAAGGAATACTGGGGAGA
>JAQUXD010000037.1 GCA_028692535.1 Eubacteriales bacterium
GCGGCGGAATACGGCGGTATCAGCAAAGCAAAAAATACGATACTGGCGATGTTCCTTTCCGGCGGACTGGCAGGATTGGGCGGCGCAGTACAGATTACCGGACTGGTATTCATGGTCAACCAGTCGCCGGCGCTTCCCGGTTACGGCTTTACCGGATTGTCTGTAGCCTTAGTCGGTTGCACTCATCCTTTGGGCGTGATCCCTTCGGCGCTCTTGTTCGGTATTCTGGAAAACGGATCCAGGCAAATGCAACTCGCCGGGATCCCCAGCGAGATCACCAGCATCATATCCGGGGTGATCCTCGTGTTTATCGCAGGTTCATTGATCTTAAAACTGGCAGGAGACCGGCTGAAATCTTTTGGCAAGAATCCTGTTGCCGATACAGGAAAGGAGGGAGCATAGCATGACTACTGCGATTTTTATCTCCTTGCTCACCTCGGCCATACGACTGGCTACTCCTCTGCTCCTGGCTGCCTTGGCCGGCGTCTATTCAGAGCGTTCCGGCGTGGTGAACATCGCATTGGAAGGGATCATGACCTCGGGCGCCTTCTTTTCCATATGGTTTACGCATGTGACAGGCAGCGCCTGGCTGGGCGTATCCATGGGGATCGCGTTCGGGATCGTCACATCTTCCCTGTTGGCGGTGATCGCTGTGAATTTGAAAGGGAATCAGGTTATTGCCGGTACGGCTATCAACTTACTGGTGACCGCTGTTGTGGCATTTTTACTTGAAATTATATGGCACCGATCCGGTTCCACGCCCACCGCGCCGGCCATGCTGACGACCAATCCATTGAAATTTCTGGAAGGCATACCGTTCCTGGGTACTTTTTTCAGCCAGTTGACGCCCTTTGTCTATATCGCATTCCTGATGGTGGGAGTCACGTTCTTTGTACTCTGGAAAACGCCTTGGGGGCTTCACGTGCGAGCTGTGGGCGAGCATCCCCGAGCTGCCGACACAGTAGGGATCAATGTCTACCGGACTCGATGGATCTGCGTGCTGATCTCCGGAGCGCTGGCAGGTCTGGCCGGCGCCACGCTATCCCTTGGCACCGTGGGTCTGTTCCGGGAAGGTATGGTGGCCGGAAAAGGCTTTATTGCGCTGGCCGCATTGGTGTTCGGCAAGTGGCATCCGATCAAGACCATGTACGCTTGCATGTTTTTTGGACTCTTTTCCGCCTTCAATATCCTGGCACAATCCTTCGGGGTAGATGCGCCGACAGAATTTTTAGCGATGATTCCATATGTAGCGACGATTCTGGTGCTCATCGGTGTCGTGGGAAAAGCCCAGGCGCCCAAAGCCGACGGCGAACCCTACGAAAAGGATGAGAAATAGCAGACAGCAGTGAACGAGAGGGCGCAGTCGGGATCCGAGTGCGCCTTTCTTTTTAAGAATATTGTAAGGATTCCGTTGATCGATCTGTAAGAAATCCCCTCTATGATGGAATCACAAAGGAGGTAACAATGAATGTTTTAGTCTGTGACGACGATCACGAAATCGCGAAAGCGATCGAAATTTATCTTCGGAACGAAGGATACAACGTCTTGAGGGCGGCCAACGGAGCTGAAGCTGTGGATCTCTGTCGGGATCATGAAGTGCATTTGATCTTGATGGATCTGATGATGCCTGTCATGGATGGCATGGAAGCGACAAAGATCATTCGGGAAAGCAAAGATATACCGATCATTATGCTGACGGCCAAAGGCGAAGATTACGATAAGATCACAGGACTGAACATCGGCGCCGACGATTATGTGACAAAACCCTTCAATCCATTGGAATTGATTGCCAGGGTCAGGGCACAGCTTCGGCGTTACACGGATTTCGGGAAAAGAGATTCGGAATCAGGGGTATACCGATCCGGTGGATTGGTGATCGATGACGTGCAAAAGACGGTGATCGTGGAGGGGAACCCGGTCGCCGTTACACCCATCGAGTATGGGATTTTAAAACTATTGACACAAAATGCAGGAAGAGTGTTTTCCATGGAGCAGATCTATGAGTCGGTGTGGAACGAGCCGGCGTTTAATCCGGAAAACACAGTTGCGGTACATATTCGCAGGATCCGGGAAAAAATCGAGATCAATCCGCGAGAGCCGCGGTACTTAAAGGTGGTATGGGGAATTGGATACAAAATTGAGAAAATTTAGAAATACGGGAAATCGCTTTTTGTTCGCAATGTGTGTGCTCAGCTTTCTTGGGATGATCGCCGGCGTGGTTTATGCATTGCTTCTGAACAGTAATGCCTGGTCTTTGTATGACGGAAATTTGTGGTACTTGCTTACGCCGGGTGAATTTGATACTGCGCGCGTGCAGGAACTTTGGACTCTGCACGGCGACCAATTATATTACATACGTATTGAAATGCTGATATTCCTTGGGATGGCCATCGGTTTGGCGCTTCTTTGTCTCGGCGCGCTGATCGCTTTGCTGGTCCGTACGACCGGCCCGGACGAAACCGGAATGGTTCCGATCCGAAAGGCAGATCGTTGGTGGACGGAATTGCAAGTGATATTGTTGGGTGCGGCAGGTGCCGCGGGCGGTATCGCGTTCCTCCGCATTTTTGCGGCCGCAGCCGTGCAGACTCGATGGGTGGGTCTGTATAATCCGGAGGATCATTATGTTTACACTGGCGAATACCCTGTGATGCTTCTCTACGCAGCGGCAGTACTGGTAGGTTTGTTTTCGGCCGGCCTTGGGTTGTGGCTGATGCTGTCTTTGGTGCGAAAGGTCCGTGCCGGACAGCTCATATCCAGATCTCTGTTCGGACTGATCCTCTATGAGCCATTAAGAAAACTCTATCATGGCAGCGGTGTCATGCGAAAAGTCATATTGATCACTCTAGCGGCCGCTCTTGTCTGCATGACGATCGTGGGCGCGCCCGTCGTCTTTGGGCTCGTTTTGGTACTCGGACCTAAATATGTGGGTAAATTCGAAGCGATCAAAGAAGGCGTCCGTCAGGTGAACGAAGGGAATCTGACCCATCAGATCCCGGTTGACCCGCATTCCTCTTCGGAATTGGATGCCCTGGGGCGCGAGATCAATCGGATCTTTGATTCTTCCAACAAAGCTGTTCAAAACGAGATTCGGAATCAGCGCTTAAAAACCGAACTGATCTCCAATGTCTCTCACGATTTGCGCACACCGCTCACATCGATCATCACCTATTTGGATTTGTTGAAGAGCGAAGATCTGAAAAATGAAAGGGCAACAGAGTACCTGGATGTATTGGAAAAGAAAGCAGATCGCCTGAAGCAGCTGACGGATGATCTGTTTGAGGCGGCCAAAGCCAGCAGCGGAACGATGCCGGTAGATTTTACAACAGTGGAGTTGGGTTCGCTGATCCGCCAGACCCTTGGGGAGTTCGACCGAAGGATACAGGATAGTCGATTGACTTTTCTCGTAGCGCCTGAGGATGTAAAATACTATGTTCGCGCAGACGGGCAGCTGTTGTATCGGGTTATGGAAAACCTGGTGGGAAACGCACTCAAGTATGCCATGCCCGGGACAAGGGTATATATCAGCATTTCGGCCCACGCAACTTCCGGCCCTGAAGTGGGGATCGTAATGATGGAGATGAAAAACATATCAAGCCAGCCTCTGAATATTGAGGCGGATGAATTGATGGAACGCTTCAAACGCGGTGACGAAGCTCGTGCGACAGATGGCAGCGGTCTGGGGCTTGCGATTGCGAAGGATCTGTTGAAACTGCAAAACGGACGTCTGGACATTGCTATTGACGGAGATCTTTTTAAGGTGACTGCAGCGATGGAGGCTGCGGAGCCTCCATTCATCGAAACAGAGGACCCGCAGCAGGACTCTCCGGATCAGGATAAGTAGCGGAATACACCTTTGACGCGTCCCAGTACTTTGACTTCCTTGACCAGGATCGGGCTCATGGAATGATTTTCCGGTTGAAGACGGATATGATCTTTCTCTTTGTAGAAGGTCTTGACTGTGGCTTCGCTTTCGAAACCGTCGATCATGGCAACGACGATGTCTCCGTTTTCAGCCGTATTTTGCATGTGGACCAGAAGATAGTCTCCATCGAATATGCCGGCTTCGATCATGCTTTCCCCTTTTACGGTAAGCATAAAATTGGTTCCTTTTCCAAGAAATCTGGAAGGGACCGGGATGGATTCTTCGATGTTTTCTTCGGCAAGGATCGGTGAGCCTGCAGCAATACGTCCCACGACCGGAATTTCAACGATGTCGGTGCGTTCACGGGTATCAGCATCCTCCCGGCGGCCGGAATTCTTTCGTACCGGTGTTTGTTCTTCCTCTCCGTTCAGCACTTCCACCGCACGGCGCTTGCTGGGATCTTTTCGGATAAAACCCTGCGCTTCCAGCGAGCCCAATGCTTTATGGACGGTCGAAGTGGATCGGATACCCAGTGCGGCACAGACTTCTCTGACCGTAGGCGGATAGCCTTTCTTTTTGATTTCGGCGCGCATATAATCGAGAATCTTTTTTTCGCGAGTGGATAATTGGTTCATTTCTGCACTCCCATGGTTTCACCAGAGCAACTTATATATAATAATATACCATAGCATAGAAACAATGTAAACAAATGTTCGTATGGGTTTTCATTTTTATCAAATTGAAGAATATGGTTGACAAAGGGTTCGATATTATGATACTGTTCTTGAGTAATAAGCAGAGGTTTCCGCCTCTCACCTCAGAGCTTCGGCTGCTGGGGTCGGTAATAAAAACGCGCTCAAAGAGCGGTTTGCAAGGCGGAGCTTCGGCATCCGCTTTTTTTAGTTAACCGGAGGTGCAAAACAATTAGTAAAGGAAACTTGATCAACGAGCAGATAAGGGCAAAAGAAGTGCGCCTTATCGATTCGGAAGGAAACCAGCTGGGAGTCATGGGCATACAGGAAGCCAGAGCGATGGCTGACGAGCTCAATCTGGACCTGGTGAATATTTCACCGAGCGCGGCACCGCCCGTATGCAAAATCATGGATTACGGGAAGTTTCGCTACGAGCAGCAAAAAAAAGAAAAAGAGGCGCGAAAAAAGCAGAAGGTTGTCGAAGTCAAAGAGATTCGTCTTGGAATCTTTACGGAAGAACACGATCTTGCCACAAAGGCCAACAACGCGCTCAAGTTTCTTACTGCCGGCGACAAGGTCAAGATCAGCATGCGTTTTCGAGGCCGTGAAATGGGATACGTGAGCAAAGGACGCGAAACGATGCTGCGTTTTTGCACCATGGTCGAAGATATGGGAACGATCGAAAAGAATCCTATACTGGAGGGCAGAAACATGTCGATGGTTCTGGCGCCAAAATCGGAAAAAGATAGAGAAAAAGAGCAGAAAGAAAAAGATAAAATAGAGCAAGGGAAGGATGCAAATCAAAATGGCGAAAAACAAAATGAAATCCCATCGGGGAGCGATGAAAAGATTTAAGATCACTGGTACCGGTAAGGTGAAGAGAAACAAGGCCTATAAGAGCCATATCCTTACAAAAAAAACGCCGAAGAGAAAGAGGGGCCTGCGTCAGTCCACTATTTTGAGCAAGGCAGACCACAAGAGAATCAAAAGCGTTTTGGTTGGAAAGTAGGAGGTAGGAGATCATGGCAAGAGTCAAAAGAGGCATGAATACAAAAAGAAAACACAAGAAAGTACTGAAGCTGGCAAAAGGGTTTTACGGAAAGAAGAGCAAGATCTTTCGGGCTGCCAATCCTGCGGTCATGCGGTCCCTTCGGTCGGCATATCAAGGCAGAAAGCTCAGAAAAAGAGAGTTTCGCAGACTTTGGATCACGCGGATCAATGCTGCGGCAAGAGCCAATGAAATATCATACAGCCGTCTGATGGACGGACTGCGTAAAGCCGGTGTCGAGGTGAATCGCAAAATGCTTTCGGAAATGGCGATTTACGACCCCGCCGGATTCACCCGGATCGTTGATCTGGCTAAAGGCGCCTTAAAATAGTACACTCGGATTCCAAACGGAATGAATCACAAACCCTTCCCTGCGCCCGGCTTCTTCGCCGCCGACAAGGAAGGGTTTATTCAACTCAGAGGCAATGATGGTAACGATCGTAGGTTTTGCACTCCTGGCTTGACCGAAACAGAAGGATATACTTTCTATTTCGACAAAGCGGAGGAGAATAAAATGAATCACAATTTAACAGGAAATGACTCTCGTCGGCAGCATTGGCTGAAAGCATTTTCCATATTGATCCCGGTGACGGTGCAGCACATGATCAGCTTTGGGCTGAATATCGTCGACACGCTGATGATCGGTCGCGTGGGGACCGATGAACTGGCTGCTGTAGGCGCTGCCAATCAAGTCTACGGTGTTTTTGTAATGATCTGTTTCGGATTCCTTTCCGGCGGCGGCGTGTACATCGCGCAGTATTGGGGTGTCAAGGATCTGGAGCGGATCCGTCATACCCTGGGACTGATCTATAAAAATACACTGCTGTTCGGAACAATCATCGTGCTGCTGGTCCAGTGGCGGCCGGATTGGGTTATCGGGATGTTTATCCGGGAAGAAGCCGTTATCACTTTGGGCGTCGACTATATTCGGATCGCGTCACTTTCCTATTTGGTGACAGCGCTTTCGTTCAGCATGTCCTTTTCCAGTCGCTGCATCCAGCGTCTGCGGTGGCCAACGATGATCAATGCGCTGGCGTTGATTCTGAACACAGTATTGAACTATGCGCTGATCTATGGAAAAGGAGGATTTCCCGCCATGGGTGTCCAGGGAGCCGCGTTGGCGACGCTCATCGCCAGGACCTTGGAATTTCTCCTTATGGTCGGGTACATTTATATGACTCCGAATCATCCGCTGGCTGCCCGTTTTTCTGAACTGACCGGTTATTCGAAATCTTTTCGGAATCAAATATACAAAACCGCCGGCCCCATCGTATTGTCCGATGGCGCCTACGGTGTGGCGGGCAGCCTGTTCCTGTCGGGTTTTGGCATCATCGGATCTGTGGCTGTGGCAGCCTATCAGGTCGTGCATATCCTCGGAGAGTTCTCGCAATCCATGTTCTACGGTCTTGGAAACGCATCTGCCGTAATCCTGGGAGAAAAACTGGGCCGGGGAGATATCAAAGGCGCCGATCGGGATGCCAGAGGCTTTTTATGGTTCGGACTGGGGCTGATTTCTGTGATCACCGTGCTTTTGCTTCTCGTCAATCCCCATGTGCCCGGCTGGTATGATTTTGATGCATCCACGACTGCTGTCCTGGTTCCGGCACTCACGGTTTCAGCGCTTACCGTGTGGGGCAGGGCGCTGACGTATTTGTTTATCTGCGGTGTGCTGCGAAGCGGTGGCGATACCCGGTATGTGATGGTGGTGGACATCGGATGGACGTGGCTGTTCGGTATTCCTGTCATGTTTGCGGGGATCCTATTCTTTGATTTCACGCTGTGGCAGGCCGCGCTCGTCCGATTTTTATCGGAATGCACCAAGGCTGTGCAGTTCTATTTCCGTTACAGAACGAAAAAATGGCAAAATGTGCTGACGGAAGCTCCAT
This sequence comes from Eubacteriales bacterium, assembly GCA_028692535.1. GTDB lineage: Bacteria > Bacillota > Clostridia > Peptostreptococcales > Anaerovoracaceae > UBA10908. Next base: position 7,489 of record JAQUXD010000037.1, read on the forward strand.
CGAAAACGGCATCCGAAACGACAGAGGACATTTCTTGAAAATGACTTGTTAGGATCCGGCAAGACTGGTAGAATAACAGGGATGTGTCAAGACATAGTGATCGTACAAAAGCATAACGTTTTCGCAGGTTTTACGACTCGGCCGTCCGTCGGCGCCCAGCGTCGTGTCGTACTGGCGAAAACAGCTGCCGAACACGGCGGCGCCGCAGTGCGCCTCAGCCTGGTCCACGGAAGGGCCGTGGCGGAGGTTACCCTGTCGGAAGTGATGCGGGCGCAGGATGGAATCATCGATTATGAAGATACCGACGCGGCGATCACCGACCAAAAGAATGTGGTACTGACCAGCGGTCACGGTGATTGCCTTCCCGTTTATCTGTACGATCCGACCGTACCGGCAATCGGGTTGGCTCATGCGGGCTGGCGCGGAACTCTGAATAATATCGCTTCGGCGACGGCGAGGTCCATGGTCCGGAAGTATTCCTGTAAACCGAAAAACCTTCGGGCCTGGATCGGCCCGGGGATCGGCCGATGCTGTTTTGAAGTCAGCGCCGATGTGGCACAGGCCTTCTACAGCACGTTTGCCTGGTCTTCAGACTATATCGATCCGAGCCCTGACGGAAAATTCCACATCGATTTGAAAGGAATCAATCACCGTCAGCTTTCCGACTGCGGCATTGCGGCCATCGAATCGTCGGACCTCTGCACGGTGTGCCGCTCTGATCTGTTTTATTCTTATCGTAGAAACCGCGAGCAGGAGCGCATGCTCGCATACATTTATCTAAAGGGAGATTGTAGATGAAAAAGAATAAGCCCATGGGCGGATTTTTCACCCAGGCTATCGGATTTTTTCCGCTTGTATTTCTTGTTGTCATATTTTACTTTGCCCGTCACTCCATGATGGACATGATCAACAACTGGGGTGTGGAACGCGCCAGGGGCGAAGGAGAGCCTTTGCTGGAGCGGCATCTGTTCGTACAGGACCAATACCATCGAAGAGATGTGACAGAACCAGACGAGACGATCGATCTGGGCTATGGAACGATGTCGATACAGCATTTTTCGGGATCGGATCTCTCTGTGACGGAAACCAAGATCGAGTTGGATAACGGGGATACCTATCGTCATACGCAGATCCCTTTTTCAGAATACCTTCACGATTTCAGTCAGTATAAACTGATCATCCATTACGAATTTTCCCATGGCTGGGTAACCTATTTCGATCCGGAAACCCAGGAATGGGTTTTGAATCAGCGATTGCGGAGCGGCGTATCCTTTCCCATGTCCATGGCCTTTGTGAACATCGAAAACGAAACCTTTCTTGTCTTTGATCAGCCTTATGCATACAGCAAAGGAGAAGACGGCAATGTCATTGCGCACGATGACAAAATCGGCAAAGTTTTCATCAATCCCAGAGGGTACGGGTTTGACTTCGTAGTGGGTTTTGCCATGGTGGAAGACATTTACTCGGAATTCTGGACGTTGGAAAGCGCCGAACCTCTTGTCGATATGGAAAATCCGGAAGCCTCTCTTCTTACCGGGGAAACGAACCGAGAGTTTTGGCAGCGTTGTTGCTACGGACCGGATCATCGCTTCTTGCTGGACGGATACTACACACGGACGCCGGAAAGTTATTCGGGCTATCAAGAGAACGCATTCTGGCGAAATCCCGGTGTACATGTGCCGTATAACTATATCCTCAACGGCAACGACCGGGCTTCTCACGACCTGGGATATGTGCAGCTGTACCTTTCCAGTCGAAACATGGAAGAGGAAGGATATTACAAGACGGAACCCGAGAGCAGCTGGCTCAAAGAAACCTACGGGATCCCGGGGGGATATTACGATACGCGTTTCAACGCGGATATGGGCGTCGCGCTGGTAAAAGCCTATCAGAAATACAATGAGCCCTATTTTCTCGAACAGGCTAAAAAGATGCTGGCGTTCTATACGGACTATGCCAATGATCATCATTACGCATTTTATAACGATCTTTCCGAAGAAGGCTGGCTGGTGCAGGATTACTGGCACGAAGACGGAAACGATGTGCCTGTCCATTCGGCACTGAATCATCAGATCCAGGAAATGCATTTCCTTTATCTGATGGGAACGGAACTAAAGGATCCGACGATCATTGACCTGGGAGACAAACTGCTGAAAGGCGTGGAGATCACACGGGACATCTGGATCAATCCGGAAGGCGATCTGCATTACGGTTATACCCCCGAAGGAACGTTCGACCGGCAGGATTATCCGGATCTGACGTACAACGATCTGTACCGGGTGCAGGAATTGTTGGAAGATATGGGCCGAAACAGAAACACGTCATTGGATCGCCTTATGGAAGCAAAGAAAAGCTATATGGATGCCCAAGGCATTACATCATATCTTCAGTGAGCTCAAGAGCTTCCATGAGCCTGGCGAAGGGAAAGCGTTCCTGAAAGTAGCGCAGAGTAAACAAATTGGCAAACAGAATCAGAGGACGTTCAAACCGATCGTATACGAGCATGCTTCGAGAATCGAGGCATGCTTTTAATTGATCTTCCTGTTCTTTGGGTATCCAGCGTGCCAGCGTGTAATCCAGAGGGTTCATACGCAGAGGAGCATTGTATTCGTTCTCCACTCTGTATTGGAACACTTCAAACTGAAGCTGCCCGACGGCCCCCAGGATCACCTCGTTGTAGATGTTGCGGTACACTTGGATGGCGCCCTCCTGGGCCAACTGCTTTACACCTTTATGGAACTGTTTGGCCTTCATGGTGTCCTTCGGCTGGACCAGCGCGAACAATTCGGGAGGAAATGTGGGTAAAGGTTCGAATGCAAAGGGTTCCTTGGCCGTGGTGAGTGTGTCCCCGATCTGATAAGTGCCGGTATCATAAATGCCGATCACATCTCCGGCTACGGCAGTATCGGCCTGATTGCGTTCATTGGCCATCAGCTGAATGGACTGCGTCAGCTTCACCGGTTTTCCCGTACGGGAAAGTGTTGCGGCCATTCCCCTTTCGAAGGTGCCTGAGCAGATTCTGAGAAAGGCCAGCCTGTCCCGATGGGCCGGGTTCATGTTCGCTTGGATCTTGAAAATATAGCCGGAAAAATCCGGATCTTCGGGGCGGATCTGACCGGAGGATGTGTTTCTGGGCTGCGGCGGCGGAGACATCTCCAAAAAGTGGTGAAGAAATTCCGTAACGCCGAAATCCGCCAGGGCCGATCCGAAGAATACCGGCGTCAGCTCACCGGACGTCACTTGCTTTTTATCCAGCGGATTGCCGGCTCCTTTTAACAGCTGCATTTCTTCCCTGAAAGTCTTCAGATTGTAGCCGGTGAGAAGGGCCTCCAGCGCCGGATCCTCAGTACCGTGGGCGCTCAGGTCCAGGCTGCGGTCCTCCTTGTACAAATGAAGCTGATGCGTCAAAAGGTCGTAAACGCCCTGAAAATTAAGACCGGATCCGATCGGCCATGTGACCGCAGCGGCGGGCATGCCCAATACCTCCTCCAGTTCTGACAGAAGCTCCAGAGGATCTTTCGTTTCGCGATCCAGCTTGTTGATAAACGTAAAAATCGGAATTCCTCTTAAACGGCAGGCCGCAAATAGCTTTCTGGTTTGGTCTTCGATGCCTTTTGCGCCGTCGATCACCATGACGGCACTGTCCACGGACGTAAGGATCCGATAAGTATCTTCGCCGAAGTCGTTGTGCCCCGGCGTATCCATAATAGAGATGACTTTCTTGCGATAGTGGAATTGCATCACAGAACTGGTGACTGAGATCCCACGTTGTTTTTCGATCTCCATCCAGTCCGATGTGGCAAATTTGGAACTTCTTCGGGCTTTGACGGTCCCGGCTTCCCGAATGGCGCCGCCGTGGAGGAGCAACTTCTCCGTCAGCGTGGTTTTTCCGGCATCGGGATGGGAAATGATTCCGAAAATGCGGCGCTTTGCAATTTCCGCGGACAGGTGTGAAGATGTCATGGAATATCCTTTCAATAATTGGTCGGCGATGGGCTGTAAAAATCCTAAAGTATTGTATCACAAAAATGCGGTTGCACAACCCACAAGATATAGCGTAAAATAGAAACAGTAAGCAAACCCCTTGTGTATGGCCATAGCCAGGAGAGGAATCTTCAGATGAAATGTCCTTTTTGTGAAAATCCCGACACGAAAGTGATCGATTCCAGACCGACCGACGAAGGTCAAGCGATCCGCAGGCGCAGAGAATGCGAAGTGTGCGGAAAACGATTTACGACCTATGAAAAGGTGGAGGAAGTCTTTTTCATGGTGGTGAAGCGCGACGGGAGGCGAGAATCCTTCGACAGAAGCAAAGTGCTGAACGGGGTTATTCGCGCCTGCGAAAAGCGCCCGATCTCCATGGATGTGATGGAAGATCTGGTCTCTGACATCGAGCGGGGACTGAACAACATGATGGAAAAAGAGATCAGCAGTTCCTTTATCGGCGAGATTGTCATGGACAAGCTCAAGGAGCTGGACGAAGTGGCTTATGTGCGATTTGCTTCTGTGTATCGCCAGTTCAAGGATGTGAACACCTTTGTGGCAGAAATTGAAAAGCTTCTGGGCAGTCCGGCGGAAGAAAGCAAACAGGCGAGTTCGGGGGGAAAGGCAGGTAAAAATGGAAAGCACTGAACGGATCCGCATCGCCATCGACGGACCTGCCGGCGCAGGCAAGAGCACTATCGCTAAAGCGCTGGCGCGGGAGTTGTGCATCGATTACATCGACACGGGTGCTATGTATCGGGCGATTGCGCTGAAATTGATCCGTCAAGGTGTGGACTACAAGGACGCGGAGGCATTGGAACGATTGCTGGCCGAAACGGATGTGGATTTCCGGGACGACCATATTTTACTGGATGGTGAAATCGTGGACGCTGACATCCGAACCCCTGCCGTATCTCAACTGGCCTCTGACAGCTCCACCGCATGGGCCATCCGAGAGAAGCTCGTGGCGCTGCAGCGGGCAATGGGTGCCAAGAAAAGCATCGTGATGGACGGCAGGGATATCGGAACCAATGTGCTGAAGGATGCGGAATATAAATTTTTTCTGACGGCATCGGTTGCTGTCCGCGCCGGACGCAGGGCTCTGGAAATGGAGCAAAAAGGAGAAGCCGTAGACATTGCTTGCGTCGAAGCGGATATCAAGGCCAGGGACCTGCAGGATTCCACACGTAAGCATAATCCTCTCTCGAAAGCTGCCGATGCCATCGAGATCGACTCTTCCGCGATGGGGATCCGCGAGGTTATGGATGCGATCCTGAAGCATATTCGAACTTGATTCCCGGCACGGGCGGAACTTGATTTATATGTTATAATCACGTTATGTAATACCATTTCAACGCAACCGGAGGTAAGCAATGGACTATTTATTTTACAACGGAACGATTCGCACGATGAATGAAAAGCGGGACGTGGTCCAGGCCATAGGCATCAAGGACGGCAGAATCGTTTTTACGGGAACGGACCGGGAGGCTGCCGGATTGACTGCAAAAGAAAAGATCGATCTGAACGGACAGTGTGTGCTGCCCGGATTTGACGATTCGCATATGCATTTGCTCCACTATTCTTTTATCAACAGAGCGTTTCCTCTCCTGGGCGTCAATTCCCTCCAAAAGATTCTGGACAGTGCAAAAGCCTACGTTGATTCCGTAGACGAGTGGCCTCAAGGGAAATGGCTGTTCGGACGTGGGTGGAATCATGAATTTTTCGAAGACGAGAAAAGGTTTCTCACCCGGGATGACCTGGATAAGATCTCGACGGAC
>JAQUXD010000038.1 GCA_028692535.1 Eubacteriales bacterium
CCCAAAGAGGTCCGGCTGGTCCGGTTGCAGCACTATGACTTTTGGACAAAGGTCAAAACGAAGTTCTTATAAAATGAGCCATCAGATTTATACCCTCGTTCAAGAGGATGAAGAACTGTATATCAAGGAACTGCTTCAGCGCCGCTTTCACTTCTCTTCGCGTCTGATCCGAAAACTGAAAGTCGAAGGCGGTGTTTTTGTGAACGATCAGCCGGTCCGTCTGCGGCAGAAGGGCCGGGCGGGAGATGTGCTTCAGGTCCGTTTCCCCAAAGAAAGCAGCTACTTTGAACCTGAGGACATCTCCCTGGCTGTCGTCTACGAAGACGACGACCTGCTTGTGGTCAACAAGCAGCCCGGCCTGGTCGTCCATCCCACGAAAAACTACCAAAGCGGCACTTTGGCCAACGCGTTGGCGTTTTTGATGCGGCAAAGCGGAAAGAATTATAAAATTCGTTTTGTCAATCGCCTGGATCGAGACACGTCGGGGTTGATCCTGATTGCAAAAAATGCCCATTGTCAGAAGCATATCTCTGATCAGATGGACCGCAAGCAGGTGCGAAAATGCTACAGGGCGATCGTCCACGGCCGGCCGGAGCAAGAAGAAGGGATTATCGATCTGCCCATCGACAAGGATCCGGATCACGCAGCCCGGCGCAAAGTGACGGATCAAGGCTATTCCTCCCTAACGCGCTATCGGGTGCTGGAACGTTTCGACAGCGGACAGGATCAAGGCCGGATTTCCGGTTACACTTTGTTGGAGCTGACTTTGGAGACAGGGCGCACCCATCAGATCCGTGTCCATCTTTCCCACATGGGATGGCCTGTAGTCGGCGATGAACTTTACGGTTCTCTTTATGGCTATACTCCCGATAATGATCTGATGAAACGACAGGCGCTCCACGCTTATGAGCTGGAACTGACGCAGCCATCCACCGGTGAACGGATTCGGATCAAGGCGGAACTGCCCGAGGACATGATGCAGTGTCTGCGGGAGATAAGGAGCATCGAAAGCTGATATGTCCTGGATTCGAATCGCCCTGGTGTTTGTGGGCAGCATGATCGGCGCTGGCTTTGCTTCCGGCAAGGAAGCCTGGCAATTCTTCGGTGTATTCGGAGACTTCGGTCTGTTTGGGATCGCCGTTTCCGTTGCAACCTATGCCTTTCTTGGCTATATCAATACCTATATTGCTCATCGCTTGAAAAGTGCTGATATCGGGAGGATCATCTGCCCTTCACCGAATAAGGCCGCCCAGGCCCTCGTGGGGGCCGTGATGTGCGGATTCCTGTTGGTTGCCTATGTTGCGATGCTGGCTGCCGGCGGCGCGCTTGCGCAATCTTCCTTCGGGCTGCCAAGTCAGGCAGGGAGTTTTATTTATATGCTGCTGGCGGTATTTACAGCCATCGGCGGCTTTGAAACGGTAGCTTCCCGCGTGGGGCGAATCGCGCCGGTCCTGGTTGCGGCCACACTGGTGATGGGCTTGTACATCCTCGGTCAGGATGCGGCCCTGATCGGCACCGGCCCTCGGCTTCCAGCCAGCCGCTTTGCATCCCATTGGATGTTCGCCGCAGTGGCGTATGTGGGGTACAACATGACGGCGGCTGTGCCGGTCCTGGGCCAGTGCGCCTTACGGGCGCGCAGCTTTCAAGAGACGCGCAGGGGCGTTTTCCTGGCGAGCTTTCTGCTCGGGCTGTGCAGTCTGATCCTCTACTACGTTACGCGTACGGATCCGGGACTCTCCGCGCTTCAGGAACTGCCTATGCTGGCCTTCGTTCAGAAGTACTTTCCAACCTTGAAAAACGGGTATGTGCTGTTTCTTTTGGCTGCAATCTTCAGCGCGGCAGCAACGTGCTTCTATGGCTTCACGGCAAAACTCGGACCGGTAGCTTATCGGAAAAGCATCATCTGGATCGTAGGCGCCGCCGGATACGGTCTTTCCCTTTATGGATTTTCAAATTTTGTCGCCAATGTGTATCCGTTAGTGGGCGCAGTCAGCTTGTTTTTCTTCGGTCTGGAGATTCTCCATTACTTTCGGCTCAAGCGTTCGGATGTCGCAGGGGACCGTGGATGAACTACATTTTTCTTGACAAATACGCGGCAGTGCGTACAATGAATTAAGACCGCTTGGAATCAGGCGAATCGAATACCGGATGCTGACGGGAGGAGTAGTCTTCGACGTCTTCACAGAGAGAGAACCGCGGCTGAGAGTTCTCAGGACCCCTCGGAAACGAAGGTCGCCCGGAAACGATGCATCGATCAAATGAGGGCCGGGCGCCTGGCGCTCCGGAACAAAGGTGGTACCGCGGAACAATGATCCGTCCTTTGGCTTAGGCCATTGTGACGGATATTTTTATAGGAGGATGATATGGAATACAATCTTGCGAAGACATACGATCCCAAAGCGTTCGAGGACAGGATCTACAAGGCATGGGAGGAAAGCGGCGCCTTTGTGGCGCATCGCGATCCCGATAAAAAGCCTTTTACCATCGTGATGCCGCCGCCCAACATCACCGGGCAGCTGCACATGGGGCATGCCCTGGACCAAAGCCTTCAGGATGTGCTCATCCGCTTCAAGCGGATGCAGGGCTATTCAGCCCTGTGGCTGCCCGGCTCGGATCATGCCAGCATCGCTACGGAAGTTAAAGTGGTGGACAAGCTCATGGAAGAGGAAGGCAAGACCAAGGAGGACATCGGTCGGGAAGCTTTTTTGGAGAGAGCCTGGGCCTGGAAAAAAATATACGGCGGGCGCATCAACGAGCAAGTCCGCAAGCTCGGCAATTCCTGCGACTGGAGCAGGGAGCGCTTTACGATGGACGAGGGCTGCAACAGAGCGGTGAACGAACACTTCGTCCGGTTGTACGAAAAAGGACTTATTTATAAGGGAAACCGATTGATCAACTGGTGCCCCACCTGCGGCTCCGCCTTGTCGGATATCGAAGTGGAACATGTGGACAAAAACGGTAAGTATTGGTACTTTCGCTATCCTGCAGAAGATGGCGGAGAAGGGATCGTCGTGGCTACGTCCCGGCCGGAGACCATGTTCGGCGATACGGCTGTGGCCGTTCATCCCGAAGACGAGCGCTATCAACACCTGATCGGTAAAAACGTGATGCTGCCCTTGGTAGGTCGCAAGATCCCGGTGATCGCCGATCTGTATCCGGACCCGGAAAAAGGGACCGGCGCAGTGAAGATCACACCGGCTCACGATCCCAACGACTTCGAAGTCGGGCTTCGCCACGGGCTGGAACAGATCGTATGCATCAACGAGGAAGCTAAAATGACTGCCGCCGCGGGCGCCTACGAAGGACTGGACCGTTATGCCTGCAGGAAAGCCTGGGTCAAAGCCCTGACAGAAGGCGGATATCTGGTCAAGGAAGAGGACCTAGTCATCCCTACCGGTGAGTGCTACCGTTGCCATGACGTCATTGAGCCCTTGATAAGCGATCAGTGGTTCGTCAGCATGAAGCCTCTGGCCGAACCGGCGATGGAGGCGGCAAGAAGCGGCGCGCTGAAGCATGTGCCCGACCGGTTTGAAAAAATTTATATGCACTGGCTGGAGGAGATCAAGGATTGGTGTATCTCCAGGCAGCTTTGGTGGGGACATCGGATCCCGGCCTATTATTGCGACGACTGCGGCGAAGTGATGGTTTCCGCCACCGCTCCTGTGGCCTGCGCCTCCTGCGGCAGCGATAAGATCCGTCAGGATGAGGATGTGCTGGACACTTGGTTCAGTTCCGCGCTGTGGCCCTTTTCTACGCTTGGTTGGCCGGAAAACACCGAAGACCTTCGGTATTTCTATCCAACGAATGTGCTGGTTACCGGATATGACATCATCTTTTTCTGGGTGGCCAGAATGGTGTTTGCCGGACTGGAGGAAACCGGGAAAAGCCCCTTCGAATATGTGCTTGTTCACGGTTTGGTGCGGGACGCTCAGGGGCGGAAGATGAGCAAATCTCTGGGCAACGGAGTGGATCCTTTGGATATGATCGACCGATACGGCGCTGATGCTCTTCGATTTATGCTCCTTTCGGGCATTACACCCGGAAACGATATGCGTTTCCAGACGGAGCGGATCGAATCGGCAAGAAACTTTGCCAATAAACTCTGGAACGCCTCCCGGTTCGTTATTATGAATCTGCGGGAGGACGAGGCCTTTCTTCCGATCGCATCGGAGGCAGAGGCGATGCAGGCTCTTTGCCCGGAAGATCGCTGGATCCTGTCCACTGTGAACGACGCTGTCAAGGACATCGGCAGCAATATGGAAAAGTTCGAATTTGCTCTGGCTGCCCAAAAGATCAACGAGCTGATTTGGAACGAGTACTGCGACTGGTACATCGAGCTGGTCAAGAACCGTTTGTACGGAGATGATGCGGCCGATAAAGCAGTTGCCCGTTACGTACTGGTTCGGGTACTCAAGGATCTGCTGAAGCTCCTGCATCCTTTTATGCCCTTCATCACGGAGGAGATCTGGAGTTTTCTGCCTCGTCCCGGCGATGCGAAGGATTTCCTGATGCTGGAAAACTGGCCGGTGGCAGAGGAAATGGACTATCGCAAAGATGTGGCCGTACTGGAGCTGGCCAAGGAAGTGATCCGATCTATTCGCAACATTCGGGCCCAGGCAGACGCGCAGCCCTCCAGAAAACTGTCGGTGGTCGCGTTGACTTCAGGTGAGGAAAAAGAGCGGATGCAGGCAGGGCTGAGCTACACGCTGGCGTTGGCCAATCTGTCGGATCTGACCTTTATCGATGACAAAAGCCAGATTCCCGAAGAAACGATGTCCGCTGCGCTTCCCAATATAGAGCTTTTTGTGCCGTTGGACGATTTGTTGGATTACAGGGCGGAATATGACCGGCTTATCAAAGAGAAGGATCGTCTTGAGGGCGAAGTGGAGCGCACCGAGGGGAAACTGTCCAACGATGCCTTCGTGACCAAGGCGCCGGAGCGCGTCATCGATGCAGAGCGGGAAAAGCTCGCAAATGCTAAAGATATGCTCAACAAGGTCAATGCGCGCATCCCTGTGGTGAAAGGCAAGCTGTAGCAAATGAGATACGAGGATGCATTGGCTCAAATCCACGCGCGGCTCCGTTTCGGAAATAAACTGACTCTGACAAGGATCAAGGAACTTCTTCACCTGTTGGGAGATCCCCATCGATCGCTTTCTGTGGTTCATGTGGCCGGAACCAACGGGAAAGGCTCCGTGAGCAAATATATATACTACAGCTTAATGGCTCAGGGCTATCGGGTGGGGCTGTACACGTCGCCCTACATCGTTGATTTTAGAGAGCGGATCGAGTGCGACGGAGCTTGGATCAGTCCGGAAGCTCTGGCGGAATGCACGTACAGAGTCCTGGGCGCTGCCGCCGTGATGGAAAGCACCGGAAGCGACGCTCCGACGGAATTCGAAGTGGTCATGGCTGTTGCGTTCCTTTATTTTAAAGAATGCGGCTGCGACTATGTTGTCCTGGAAGTGGGTTTGGGCGGTCGGGGAGACGCCACCAATGTGATAGATTCTCCACTGTTGTCGGTGATCACATCCATTTCCTACGATCACATGGAATATCTGGGCGATACCCTGCCTGAGATCGCATCGGAAAAAGCAGGGATCATCAAACCCGGCCGCCCTGTGGTCTGTCGGGTTCGGGATCGAGCTGCGATGGACGAGATCCGGTCAAAAGCCTTGGCGTGCGACAGTCAGCTCTACGATGTGCTGGAAGAGGTGACGGATCTGGAAATCCGGGAGATGACGCTGTCCGGAAACCGCTTTTCATTGAAGGTGATGAACGAAGAGTACCGGGATGTACGTGTTTCACTGGCCGGTCGCTATCAGATCGACAATGCCTCCACGGCTTTGTGCGCTTTGGAAGTGCTCCGCAAGAAGTGCGGCGTCGCGCTTGAGAAGCGTGCCATCATTGAGGGAATGGCTGCGGCCAGACACGCGGCGCGCCTGGAAAAAATCTGTGACGATCCCTTGATCATCATTGACGGCGCACACAATGCGGAAGGGATGGAGGCCTTTTGCGAAAGTGTAGGACCCTTCATTCGGGGGCGACGGACACTGCTGACGCTGGGGATTTTAAAGGATAAGGAATTGATAAAAATGTTGAGCAGTGCGCTGGCCCTGGGTGTGGATCTGGCGCTGTCAGAACCGGAAAACACCAGAAAGGCTACTGCAGGGGAACTCGGGCAGGTATTGGGAGAACTGGGTGGCGAAGCAGTGATCCTTGGCGATGCGTCCCACGCCTATGCCTATGCGCTGCAGCATCGAAAGGAGTACGACTGCCTGTTGTTTGCCGGCTCGCTGTACTTTGTCAGCGCTATACGGGAGTACTGTATCAATGGAAAGGAGTCGATATGAAATTCAGGTACGAAGAGACACAAGACACGGATTTGTTGATGGATATTTTCAGTCGGAATGATATCGAGGTGGCTGAGGATGAATTTACCGGAGGTCATACGACGCTGTTGAAGGGATTCGCAGTCTATGATGACGATGCCCGGGGATGTTTGGCGGGTGCCGTGGCTCTGGCCAGGCGAATGGATCGGATCATCATCAACGGGATCGCGGTGGAACCCGAATACCGCAGATTCGGCGTGGCCAGCGGCCTGCTGGAGCGAGTGATGGAAGAGGCAGCTTCCAGAGGGACCGATGTGATATGGATCGTAGCACGGGCGCCGCTGTTCTTTGCCGCCCATGATTTTGAATACATCACCGAGGACCAGGTGCCGGAAGGCCTTTTCGACTGTCCCGGTTGTCCTCAGTACAATAAGACCTGTTTTCCAAAGCTGATGAAATTTGTTTTTCCACAATAGCAGGTGGCGGGCGCATCCTCCGGGAGCACCCGCCGTTTCTTGCTTTTTGGCCCGGCACATGATAAAATTCAAAGAAGTTTTGACTGATGAAAAGCAGTGGCGTTACAGCACTGAAAATAGAGAAAGAGGATCGATATGAGAATCGCAATCGATGCCATGGGGGGTGATCATGCGCCCCAAGAGATCGTCAGGGGCTGCCTGCAGGCTTCCGGGCACACGGAAGCAGAGCTCATTCTGGTCGGTGACCACCAGCGGATCACGGATGAATTGACCCAAAGCGGCATTTCTTACGATCCTGCACGGATTCGTATCATGCACGCCCAGGAAGTCATTGAGAATACCGACAGTCCCGTACGAGCTGTCCGCGGAAAACCTGATTCTTCCATGGTTCGGGCGATCGAGCTGGTGAAATCCGGTGAGGCGGATGCTGTTCTGTCAGCGGGAAACACCGGCGCCCTGATGGCCGCCGGCTTGCTTCGGTTGGGCAGGATCAAAGGTGTGGAGCGGCCGGCCATTGTATCGATCTATCCGTTGATCGGACAAGAAAAAGCTTTTTCACTCTTGGTGGATGCAGGCGCCAATGCCGAGTGCAAGGCCAGCAATTTGCTGGGATTTGCCCACATGGGCAGCATATACATGAAAAGTGCCTTCGGTGTGGAATCGCCCACTGTCGGCTTGATCAATATCGGAGCGGAGGAAACCAAAGGAACGGCCCAGCTCAAGGATACATATCAGTTGCTGAAAACGAGTGGACTGAATTTTATCGGCAATGTAGAGGGAAGGGACATCCCCGGAGGCGCCGCCGATGTCTTGGTGTGCGACGGCTTTACGGGCAATGTGATCCTGAAGCTCACTGAGGGACTGGCCTGGACCATTTTAAAGACTATCAAAAGACGTTTTACCGAGGATGTGATGGCCAAGCTGGGCGCGGCGATCCTGTCGGGAAAGCTTCGAGACCTGAAAAAGGAATTCGATTATTCGACTTACGGCGGAGCGCCTATTCTGGGCATTCGCGGTTTGGTATTCAAAATGCATGGCTCATCCACTGCCGATGCAGTACGAAACTCGGTTATCAAGGCGGCGTTGGTCGCTTCGGGAGACCTTACCGGTCAGATTCGACAGGCGATGGAAGCCTATGCGAACGGAGAAGAAGGAACCGATCCTGATGAAGAGTAAGTCTGCAGAGGACATCCTTCAATATCGCTTTTCGGACAAAGAACTTCTGGAAAAAGCGCTGACGCACAGCAGCTATGCAAACGAAATGACCGGTGATCCGGCCAACGGAAACGAACGCCTGGAATTTTTGGGAGACGCTGTTCTGGATGCGGTGATCAGCGTCTATCTTTTCGAGAAATACAAAGAGAAGGCGGAAGGTGAACTGACCCGCCTGCGAGCGCTGATCGTTTGCGAAAAATCCCTGAGCGCTGCGGGAAAGGCCGCCGGAGTCAATGCGCTGATCCGATTGGGCCGCGGTGAGGAAATGGGCGGCGGCAGACAACGCTCTTCCATTGTGGCCGACGCCGTGGAGGCCGTGATCGGCGCTGTTTATCTGGACGGCGGCATGGCAGCTGCCGAAGCCGTTGTCCTGCACCTTCTGAGCGCTGCCATTGGCGAAGCCCTCTCCGGAACACTGTTCATGGATCACAAAACAGAGCTTCAGGAATGGCTGCAGCATCAGGGCAACGGGGAACCCTACTATCGGATCCTTTCCGAAGAGGGGCCGGACCATGCAAAAATATTCACCGCTTCGGTCAACGCAGGAAAACTCCGGTTGGGCGTGGGAAGCGGACACAATAAAAAGGAAGCGGAACAGGAAGCGGCGCGCAATGCGCTGGAAACAATAGGGACCAAGAGGTAAAAGATGGTTTTTAAACGTATAGAATTAAATGGCTTCAAGTCTTTTGCCGATCCGGTGGTCATCGAATTCACCGATGGGATCACCTGTATCGTAGGTCCCAACGGCAGCGGAAAGAGCAATATTTCCGATGCGATCCGCTGGGTGCTGGGAGAACAGAGTCCTAAGATGCTTCGGGGCGGAAAGATGGAAGAGGTCATCTTTGCCGGTACACAGAGCCGAAAGCCCAAAGGGATGGCCGAAGTCACGATCGTTCTGGACAACAGCGAAGGCGTGCTTCCCATTGACTTCTCCGAAGTGGCCATCACAAGGCGTATGTATCGCTCCGGCGAAAGCGAATACCAGATCAACCGCTCTCCCTGCAGATTGAAGGACATTCGTGAATTGATCATGGATACCGGCATGGGTGTTGAAGGATATTCCATTATCGGACAAGGAAAGATTGCCGATATCGTCAGCAATAAAATGGAAAGCAGGCGGGAGATCTTCGAGGAAGCGGCCGGGATTGTCAAATACCGCAGCAAAAAGGCGGAATCAGAGCGAAAACTGGAGAATGCTTCAGGCAATTTGGATCGAGTGAACGACATCATCGGAGAGATCCGCGGACGTATCGACGGACTGGCCGACGACAGCAGGCGAGCCGAAGAATATCTGGTCCTGAGGGATCAATATAAAGAGATAGAAATCAACATTACGCTAAAGAGCATCGATTCTGTTTCCGGCAAGAACGAAGCTATTCAGCAGGAACTTCTTGAATTGAATGCTGCCGTTGCAGGGCAGAAGTCGGGTCGGGAACTGCTGGAAAACCAATTGCGTCAAAAACGAAAAGACGCTCAGGACCTGGAGGCGCAGACTGAAAGCTTGCGGGATGCCCTGACTGCGCTGTCCGAAGAAATTCACGCGATATCCAACCGGAAAGAACTGAATCGGGAGCGACTGGCTTCTCTTTCCCGAGAGTTGGATCGTTTAGAAGGCGAACGCAGTATTTTGAAAGAAAAGGTACAGCGAGAAGAAGCCAATGCGCGTGAGCTCCAGTCTGCCAGAGAAGATGTGGACAAGGAAAGCCAAGTGTGCAACGCGACGCTGGAAGAGAAGGAAAAGACCGTCCGGACGATATCCGCCTTGTTGAATACCCGTGAAGAAGAGCTGCAGCATCAGAAGGACCGTCTTTTTGAACTGACCGGGAAAAAAGCGGCCGGACAATCAGAGATCGACAGCATGCTCAGTCTTAAAAGTACACTGACGAAACGCGCCTCACAGCTGGAATCCGAGGGCAGCTTGTCGGATGAGACGGACAAGGCGTATGCGACAGAGCTGGAAAAGGCCCGAAGCGTATGGAATGAAAAAAACCAAAGAAGCCGTGAGCTGGAGTCGGAGATCCGTTCTTTCCTTACCCAACAGACGGAACTATCTTCCGAGGAAGCCGGGATAGGCCGTAAGCTGAGCGAGCTGGCATTGTCAGTTGGGCGTATGAAAACTCGAAAAAAGCTTCTGGAGGAACTCGAAAGCGCTTATGAAGGATATGGTGGAAGCGTTCAGTTTTTAATGCGGCGGAGACTTCGAGGTGTCATCGGCGTTGTAGGCGAGCTGCTGCAGGTGCCCAAAGGATTGGAAATTGCTGTTGAAACCGCTTTGGGCGCGTCGCTGCAGAATATTGTCTGCCGGGATGATGCCTGCGCCAAGGAGGCGATCGCACTGCTCAAGGCCAATCAGGCCGGCCGATTGACTTTTTTACCCTTGGAGAGCATTCGGACCGGGCGGCCGACCATTCCGGAAAAACTCAAATCCGCCAAGGGGTTTCTGGGTGGAGCCGCGGATCGGATCACATGCGACGGCGGTGCGGATCAAGTGCTTGACTATCTTCTTGGCCGGGTCATCCTTTGTCAGGACCTGGACTGTGCGACGGCCATGTCAGGGGTGTCTGAGGGCGGTTTTCGATTCGTCACGCTTCAAGGCGATATCATCAACCCGGCCGGCGCGATCACCGGCGGCAGCCTGCGAAGCAACACCGGAAATATTTTATCCAGAAAAGCCGAAATCGAAGAATTGAGCGGAAATATCCAAAGCGCGGAAGGAGAAATCCTTACCGCCCAAAAGGAGCAGAAACGTGTAGGGGAACAGCTGGAAAATCTTCTGCAGCGGCTCCGCAGGGCGGAAGCCGCCTTGCGGGAAACCGAGAAAGATTGCGCTGTTAAAAGCTCAGAGATCCAACAAATGGAATCCCTTGCGAACCATGCAGCAATAAGCAGTCAGAAGCGCTTGCTGGAGCAGGCGGATCTGAATCGCGAGATCCTCCGCGTGGATGAGAGCGTGGCTGCGCTGCACGATACGACGGAGTCGATGCAGGAGGAGATCGAGGCGCTCAATCAATCGACTGCCGATCTGTACGACGGCATTAAGGATATCAAAAGCCGGTTGAGCGAGGCGACCGAAGAAGAAACAAAGGCCAGAATGGCCTTGAGCAACGTAAAAGTGCGTATACAGAGCGCGGATGCGCTGGAAAAGAGAGTGGAGGATGCGCTCCGTCAGCTCCGGGAAGAAGCGGCTCAGAAAGACGAAGCATGCAGCGAGGCGGAGCAACAGATCCGCCATCTGTCCGAGCCTGCCGAAAGCGGAGCGTCGAGTCTGAAAGAAAAAGAAGAGGAACGACAAAAAATGGAGGTTCGGCTGTCCGAGCTGCAAAAATTGCGTCACGAAGCCCTCCGGGCCTCGGAGGCCATGGATGCGGAACGGTCGGCCTACGAACAGGAATTGTACGGACTTCAGATGCGGCAGCGGGAAGCTGAAGTGAAACTGGCCAAATTCGAAACCCAGATGGAAACCCTAAAGGAGAAACTCTGGGAAGAGTTTGAAATGTCTTATGTCCAGGCCATGGAGTTTGAAAAAGAAGAATTCATCATGTCCAAAGCGCTCAAAGAATCCAGGGAAATCAAGGATCGCATGAGAACGCTGGGCGATGTGAATATCGGCGCCATCAAAGAATACCAGCAGGTCCGCCAACGCTATGATTTTTTGCGGGAGCAGCAGGAAGATCTCACAAAGGCGATCGATGAACTCAATGCCATCATCGAGGATATGGATACCACCATTCGCAAGCGGTTCAAGGAAAGCTTTGATGCAGTTGTCGATAATTTTGAGGCTGCTTTCACCGACCTCTTTGGCGGAGGCCACGCCAGACTCTCCTTGGATGATCCTTCCAAGCCTTTGGAAAGCGGCATCGAGATCGAAGCGCAGCCGCCTGGGAAAAAACTTCAAAATATCAACCTGTTGTCCGGCGGAGAGAAGACGATGACCGCCATTGCGCTGATGTTTGCGGTGCTGAAGGCCAAGCCTACACCGTTTTGCATACTGGACGAGGTGGAAGCAGCACTGGATGACACGAATATCGATTCGTTTGCCCGATACCTGCATAAATTCCGACAGACACAGTTTGCGCTGGTGACGCATCAGAAGGCAACGATGGAATATGCGGATGTCCTGTACGGAATCACCATGCCGGAGCAAGGGATATCCAAGGTGCTATCCTTAAAGCTGGGAGATTCTTTCGAGATATAGAAAGGCGGCACAAAGAGTATGAGTGCGCTGTTCAATCAACAAAAAAAATCATTTTTCGGGCGAATGCAAGAAAGAATTGAAGAAGTTCTGCTTCAGCGTCCCAGACCCGACGAGGACATGCTGGAAGAGCTTGAGGAGATCCTCGTCACATCCGATATCGGTTTAGAGACCACGATGGCAGTGATCAGCGAATTGCGCAGTGCCATCCGAAGTGATCGGATTACTGATGCGGATCAAGTCAAAGAAGAAATCCGAAAAATCACGGCAACGATGCTGGACAAGGGCTCACGACATTTCATGACGGATCGTTATCCGCTCATTGTGATGGTGATCGGTGTCAACGGATCGGGCAAGACCACCTCTATCGCGAAACTGGCCAGGCGCTATCTGGATCAGGGAAAAACCGTTTTGCTGGTGGCGGCCGATACATTCCGTGCCGCCGCTGCTCAACAGCTCTGCGTCTGGGGAGAGCGACTGTCTGTTCCCGTGATAAGGCACAAGGAAGGGGCAGATCCGTCAGCAGTATTGTACGACGGTATCGCGGCAGCCAAAGCCCGGGGCATTGACGTGGTGATCTGCGATACGGCAGGCCGGCTTCAGACCAAGAAAAACCTGATGGCGGAGCTGTCGAAGATGTATCGTGTGGTGGATCGGGAATTTTCGGAAGCTGCCAGGGAAACCCTTCTGGTTTTGGATGCCAATACAGGGAAAAATGCTATTTCGCAAACCCGTGAATTTCATGATATCGCAGGGCTCACAGGCATCATTCTTACAAAAATGGACGGGACCGCCAAGGGGGGGATCGTTGTGACCATCGCCGATGCCTTCGACCTTCCGGTCAAGTTCATCGGTACGGGCGAACACCTGGAAGATTTGGAACCTTTCGATCCGGAAACATTTGCGAACAGTATTTTTAAGGGGTAATACAAGGGGGAAGAAATGGACGATAAGTACAGCAAGGAGCACGATCGAATCGTCTTGGAAGAGTTCGA
>JAQUXD010000158.1 GCA_028692535.1 Eubacteriales bacterium
GGGCGACGGTTACAGGGTAGTCTCCATACACTTCTTCGGCCAGAGCCATGGTTTCGTCGCGCACGCAGAATTCCCAGTGGGGAATGTTGTAGCCCAGCTCGGTCCGCACATCCAGCAGCCGGCAGAGGCGCCGGACTTTATCCAACAGGTAGAATTTCCTGTTTTCCATGAAGCTGCGGATCAGGATCGTGAGATACATCTCCCGGTCTTCTGTCTCCACCACGCCCACGTTGGACGTGCTCTCCATGCAGCCTTCGTACACCCGGTGACGGGTAAATACACCATCCGGCAGAAGCAGGATCAGGCTGCGCAGACGATGGGCGGTTTGTTCATCCATGGCTTGGGGGAATTCGGCCAGGGCATCTTCCAGCGTCAGCGTGACGCCGGGATCCCTGTGCTCCAGTTCGTAGCGGAAAATCGCAAGCTGGCTGTCACAGAGTTTATGAGCTTTTGCTTCGTACTCGGGAGCAAAAGCAATGGTGGCGGAGGCGTCTCTTGCATAAGCAGAGGATAGACCACGACCGCCCTGCATGCAGATCAGCTGATAGGGCATCTCCTTTTCCATCTCCAGCAGGACCCGGTTGACCATCATGATCGCATTGCCCCTCTCCAGCATGGAGTTCTGTCCCGTGTGACCGCCGATAAGACCTCCGATTCGAATCTTCATGACCCGACTGCCCGGCGCAAGGGGCTCGGTTCCTTTGTCGAAACGCATCTTGTACTCCAGCTCGCCGCTGCCGGCCACCATTCTGGCACAGGAATCCAGATTGACCATGGTCTTTCCTTTCAGAAGCTTGCAGTCAAAATTCCAGGCGCCCTTCATGTCGGTCTCTTCGTCCACGGTAAACAAGGCTTCGATGGCGGGATGGCGCAGGCTGTCGTCCTCCAGAATGGCCATGGTCTGGGCCACACCGATACCGTCGTCGGCGCCCAGCGTAGTGCCTGTCGCCATCACCTTATCGCCCTCCACAATCCTAAGTTGCAGCGGATCCTTTGCAAAATCGTGGGTGCTGCCCGGCTCCTTTTCGCAAACCATATCCATATGGGACTGCAAAATGATGACAGGACGATCTTCCATTCCCGGACTGGCGGGCTTTCGGACCAATACATTATCGGTTTTGTCCCGAAGGACTTCCAGGCCAAGCCCTTCAGCCCAGCGAACCATGTAATCGCTGATGGGCTTCATGGTGCCGGGCACCCGCGGGATCTGAGAAATATCGTAAAACTTTCTGAGCACATCTTTCGGCTCTTTGTCTTTAAAAAGTTCTTCGAATGTCATTTCGGCTCTCCTGTTCTCCTATACTTCCACGCAATAGACTGTCACTCGATTATAGCACAATTCAGGCATTCGGAGACAAGCTTCGGGCGATCTGAAGCATGATGACGCACTCCAGACGCTTTTTAAACAGCCGGCAGCCATAGTCATACACGCCGAGTACGCTGCCCGTGGCATGATACGCATTGGCGGCGCAGCCGCCGGAGCAGTAAAACTGCGCCCAGCATTCCCGGCATTCCGGTCGGGCATAGGCATTGCACTGACGGAATTCCTGCTGCACTGAATCCATGGCGATGCCGTTCCAGACATCTCCCAGCCGAAACGCTTCTTCTCCGACGAACTGATGGCAGGGATAAAGCTCCCCGGCAGGGGTCACGGCCAGGTACTCGGTGCCCGAGCCGCAGCCGCTGATCCGCTTGTGGATGCAGGGCCCGCCTGTCAAATCAAGCATGTAATGATAGAAAATGATCGGCCGGCCCGCCGCCTCCCGGGCAAGCATTTCTTTGGCCAAAAGCTCATACTGTTCAAACAATACCGGAAGATCCTCTTCCGTCAACGCCGCGGGATCCTCCGGGCTGCAGACTACCGGCTCCATGCTCAGAGAAGAAAACCCCAGATCCGCCATGTGGAACAGATCCTCCGTAAAGTCTGGGTTTCGATGGGTGAACGTGCCGCGCATGTAGTATTCCCTGTCACCCCGGGCTTCCACCAATTTCTGAAACTTCGGCACGATTTGATCATAGCTGCCCCGACCGTCCACGGTTTTTCGAAGATGGTCATGGATGTCCTTGCGTCCGTCCAGGCTCAGGACCACGTTGTGCATCTCCCGGTTGGAGAATGCGATCACATCCTCGTCGATGAGCATGCCGTTGGTGGTCAGCGTAAACCGAAACCGTTTTCCTTTTTTCTCTTCCAGGCTTCGGGCGTAGGCGACGATCTCCTTGCAAACCCCCCAATTCATCAGCGGCTCTCCTCCGAAGAAGTCCACTTCCAGGTTCACCCGGCTTCCGGAACAGGCTACCAGATAATCGATGGCCTGCTTTCCCACTTCGAAGCGCATCAATGCCCGCTGTCCGTGATAACGCCCTTGAGCCGCAAAGCAGTAGCTGCAATCCAGATTGCAGGTGTGCGCTACGTGGAGGCACAGCGCTTTCAGCACCGGCTCCTCTTGCATGCTCTGTTCGGCCAACGCGCCGAAAGGGTCCTGGGTAAAGAGTTTTCCCGCAATTTCCAAAGACCTAAGCTCTTCGATGCAAGCGTGGATTTCTTCTTTTGTTATGTCGGGCTTATTTCCGTGATCCTTCAAGATCTGTTGTACGATTTCTTCCGAAGTGTGCTGCGGATACAATGCCACAATGTCATAGGCCACCGCATCCATCACGTGCAGAGATCCACTGCAGGTGTCCAGCACGATATTGTAGTCATTCAGTTTGTATTGATGTACCATTCTTATCTCCGATTCAGTAAAAATGCCGCCCCTGGAGGCGGCACTGCTGGTTTGATCTACTTCTTCTTGTTCTCGCACTGCTGATTGGCGATCCCGCAGGAAGTTTTGCAGGCCGACTGGCAGGATGTCTGACATTCTCCG
>JAQUXD010000159.1 GCA_028692535.1 Eubacteriales bacterium
ATGATCACCGGGAGCGAACCATGAACCATATCCGCCTTGGCGACTTGCTGATCAATGCCGGGCTTATCACCCATGAGCAGTTGCATCAGGCTTTGGAAAAACAGAAACTGACCCGGGAACGGCTGGGCCATGTACTCATATCGGAAAAAGTGATTTCGGAGGCCCAGCTGATCCGCGCTATTGAAATGCAGTTGGGCGTGGAATTCATCGATCTTTCAACGACCCGGATCGATTCGGAAATGGCCGGGCTGATTTCAAAAAACCTCGCAAAAAAGCATGGCGTGCTCCCTGTTCGCAAAAGCATGGACACGTTGTATTTGGCGATGGAAGATCCCTTGAATTTTCCGGCCATCGAAGAAGTGAAGATCGCAACGATGCTCAAGGTGGTTCCCATGATCTCTACGGAAGATGCCATTGAGCGTGGGATCGAAACTCTTTACGGAAATGTAGGCGCTGCCCGGGCCATAGAAGAAATGAAGCGCGATGCGGACATCCGTGATGACGATACAACGCCCGGCTTTGTGTCTACCACGCTGGGCGAGCAGGATCTTCATTCCGGTCCCACGATCCGGCTGGTGAATTCCATATTGGAAAGAGCGATCGCCGAGCAGGCCTCGGACATCCATCTGGAGCCCAGGGAAAATGAACTTTTTGTGCGCATGCGCGTTGACGGCATGCTTCGCAATATCCTGACGGTGCCTAAAAACCTTCAGCCTTCCGTGATTGCCAGGCTCAAGGTCATTGCGTCTATGGACATCGCCGAACGAAAAGTGCCCCAGGATGGCCGTTCCAACGTAAAAATCGGGGATGTGGTGGTCGATCTGCGGATCTCAACCTTGCCGTGTATTTACGGAGAGAAAGTGGTGATCCGTTTATTGGAGAAAGATTCGGGCATGCTGGACCGCGCCGGCATCGGCCTGTACGGGGAAGACTTGCAGAAATTCGACCGCCTGATCCGGAATGTGAGCGGTGTGGTACTGATCGCCGGGCCTACGGGCTCCGGAAAATCCTCCACCATGTACACCATGATCGGCGAACTCAATTCAGAAGAGATCAACTTGGTCACGCTGGAAGATCCGGTGGAATACGATGTGCCGGGCTGCAATCAGGTCCAGATCAACGAGAAGACAGGCATGACCTTTGCCAACGGTTTGCGGTCCATTCTGCGTCAGGACCCGGATATCATCGCCGTAGGCGAGATCCGCGACGGCGAGACAGCTCAGATCGCCATGCAGGCTGCTATTACAGGACATCTGGTCCTTTCCACCATTCATACGAACGATGCCGTATCCACCATCGACCGGCTGCTGGATATCGGTATCGAGCCGTACCTGATTTCCGGTGCTTTGAAAGGCGTTATTTCCCAGCGATTGGTCCGAAAAATCTGTCCGCACTGCAAGGTGTCTTATCAACCCACTGCGGAAGAACTGGCTTCCCTGGGGCTTCCGCCTAACGACCAGGTCCGCTTCTATAAAGGCTCCGGCTGTCCCATGTGCAACGGAACGGCATACCAAGGGCGCACCGGTGTGTTTGAGATCCTGATTATGGACCGGGCGCTGCGGGCGGCCATCCGGGACGGAGCGAGCCGGGATGATCTGGAAGCCATTCTGGAGCGTAGCGGTGATTTCATTTCCATGGCCAAAAGCTGCCGGAGGTTGGTGCTTAACGGAACCACCACGGCGGAAGAGGCTCTTCGGACCATCAGCACCACCGATTTGTAGAAGGAGCGTCGCTTATGGCAACTTATCGATATCAAGCGCTCACCTCCGACGGTCGGAGCATGGAAGGCGTTGTTCAGGCGGAGACCGAATTCGAAGCGGTCGGCATGATCAAGCAGTCCTATGCCGTAGTGGAGGAGATCCGGGAAATCTCCGAAGGAAAACCCTGGAATCGGGATATCACCATCAGCAAAGTCAAGGAAAAGCCTCTGGCGATCGCCTGCTCCCAGATCGCCATCGCCTTGCAGCAGGGTCTGCCTCTGGTCCGTTCTTTGGGTCTCATTGCGAAGCAGACCGAGGATAAGAACCTTCGAAAGATTTTGGTCGATGTTGCCGGCGAAGTGGCCGAAGGCAGCACGCTTACCCGCAGTTTCGAGCTCAAGGGTATTCGAAGATTGCCTTCAACGTTTATCGAAACGGTGCGGGCCGGCGAAGAAGCAGGCGATCTGGCCATGGCTTTCAGAAAGCTTCAAGTCTATTACGAAAAGGCAGCCAAAGTCCGGAATAAAGCTTCTTCCGCCATGGTGTATCCGATTTTGCTGATCATCGCCTCTTTGTTTGTGATCCTGGTGATTATGGCAGTCGCGGTGCCTATGTTCAGCAGCGCTTTTGCTTCCATGGGTGTGGAGCTTCCCCTGGCGACCCGGATGCTTATTGACTTGTCCGAGGGGATCAGAAGAAACTGGCTGCTGATCCTGACGGTTTTTCTGGCAGCAGGAATCGGATGCAGACTGTATGTGGGTACGGAGCAGGGAAAGCTACGATTCTCCCAAAGAAAGCTTACATTGCCGCTCCTGGGAAAAACAGCGGTCATGAAGAGTACAAGCCAGTTTGCCAATACCATGGCAACCATGCTCGGTGCCGGGCTGCCCGTCAACCGGGCGCTGGCTGCCACTGCAAAGGCCATGGACAACTACTACCTTTCAAAAGAAGTGGCTAAAGTGGTCCTCGAAGTCGAAGACGGCAAATCGGTGGCCGAAGGTCTGAGCAAAAGCGGGTTTTTTCCGGATCTGCTTCTGGAAATGACCTCCGTGGGAGAGGAAACCGGCTCCTTGGAGAAGACCCTTGACATTTTGGGAAT
>JAQUXD010000039.1 GCA_028692535.1 Eubacteriales bacterium
TGGAAAATGAGTGGAAGCGCTACAAGTACAAGATCCTGGAAAAATCTCAAGCCGCCTATGATCAGATACGGGCACTGCTGGCCGATAAAGCTCTGGTTCAGCCGGAGGCTTTTTACCGTCTTGTGGAGGACGGGTTGTTGACGGAAGATCGTGCGGGGAGTCAAATCAATGCCGCGCTCCATGTCTGGGGATATTTCAAAAAGCAGGCGACTGTCGGGGAACAGGAAAAATTTTTCAAAGCGGTCCGGGCGGTGGAGAGCGGAACCGCAAACGGAGAGGTTTTGCGAAAGCTCCTCTGGCGCATGACAGTCCGGTACGATCAGCCTTATTTGAAAGAATCCTATTACTTCTTCCTTTAAATGAATCGCAACAAAAAAGGAGCCTGTGGCTCCTTTTTGATTATTTATTTTTCGGAGATGCTCATGACCTTGAATCCTGCGTTTTGGATCGCCTCCTCCAGCCCACGAATTTCGTGGCTGTCGGTTCGTAGCAGCATTTCCGCGTCGCTGTCGTCACCGGATACGATCATCGCAAGGTGGCTGATGTTAGTGCCGGTCTCGGAGATCACCGCGCCGAGTTTAGAGAGCATGCCCGGCTTATTGGCGATTCGGATCACGACCCGAGTCCCGGTGAATCTGGCACCCAGCATATCGATCAGGGCATCAAAGAGATCGCTTTCCGTTACGATCCCAACCAATTTATTGTGATCGTCCACGACCAGGAGGGCGCTGATACGCTGATCGCGCATCAGGACCGCAGCATCTTCGATGTGCGCATCCGGCTGAACGGTGAACACATTTTTTGTCATAGCGTCTCGAACGGTGGATTTGGAAAGCAGATAATTGATCTCAAATATGCTGAGCGTCGTTGCCTTGCTCGGCGACACGCGTTCCACATCGCGGTCTGTGATGATGCCCACGACACGATCTCCGTCCAGCACCGGAACTTTTTTGAGATTTCTTTCTCTCATCAAGGCCATCAGGGCGCTGATCGATGCATTGACCTGGATCGTATAGGGATCTTTTGTCATGCGGTCTTTGATAAACATGATTCCTTCTCCTTTCAGCAGAACGCACACCTGCGGCATGCGTTCCATACTACAATTCAAGGTAAATGACGGCGTTTTTACTGTTACTGAACAAAGGATCTAATGAAAAGAGAGGAGGATGAACTCGCATAGCGAATTGCATGAAATCTTGTGTCTTTACCTTGATATTGTAGTACAGCCTGCCTGGACGCGCCCGCAATGCACATCCATTGAAGGTATATTACTATCGCATTCATGGGTTGTCAACAACTTTGTTGTTAAGTTTTTGTTAAAAAGGCACAAGATTTTGCATCCTGGCGTAACACGCCTAGGATTCCTCCAGTTTTCCCAGCCTCTTGGCCAGATGTCCCCAGGCCTCCTGGATCAGTTTGCGTCCGGCAAACATGGAAGTGAGCGCAGGATCCAGCTTCGGCGAAATTTCCACGACGTCCATACCGATGATGTTTAAGCCTTCAAAACAGATTTCCAGAAGGTCTAAGACCTGTCTTGGGACAAGTCCGCCGAATTGCGGCGTTCCCGTTCCCGGGGCGAATCCGGGATCCAGGCCGTCGATATCCAGCGTGATATAAACACGCTTATAGACCGACATAGCCCGGACCACTTCCTCTCCGACGGCTTCCATTCCGCGCCTGAAGCAGTCCTTTGCGCTGGCAACCTGGACCGGATGGGTCTTTTTGAATTCGTATTCATCTGGCTCGATCGAGCGTATGCCGATGAAATACATATTCTCGGTGCCGCTCACGTGATCCAGCTCCAAAGCTCTTCTCTGCGTGCTGCCGTGACTGAGCTTGTCGCCGCCGATGTGATCACAAAGATCGAAGTGCGCGTCGATATGGATGATGCCGAAGTCTTCGTCCACACCCCGGTCGATCCCCCTTAGAACAGGGATCGTAGTGCTGTGATCGCCGCCGACCATGACGAAAAATTTTTCCATGCGTACCAAACCGGCTACATACGCAGCGATTTCATCAAAATATTTTTCCCGATCCTGCCCATGTTCAAAATTGAAATCTCCTGCATCATAGATCTTCAGAGAGGCGTAGGATTCAAAATCTTCCGTAAAAGGCGAAGGGGTATAAGTATTTTCTCTCAGGACCGCAGGTCCTTCCCCGGCGCCGCCGCGATAACTTACGGCTTCGTCAAAGGGGATTCCGAAAATCACAGAATCGACTTCCTTTTCGGACAAGGTCGGCTGATTCAATCCGCACCATACACCGGGGTTCAGCGCATTGGCATCTCGCGTTAGCATAACATTTCTCCTTTCCATTCAGGCGCGTTACAAAGATAAAAACCGCTTGCTCCGCTTTCGGGTGATAATCATGTCCCAGGTGCCCCATTTCTCTTTCCCGAACATCAGGGATTTATCGTTGTGCGCCACGTCGACAAATCCTGCTGCTTTATAACACTTTCTTGCAGCCTCATTCTGATCGTAGACCTTTAGCGTGATACTGTCTGCTCCCAGAAGATGAAAGCAGTATCCCGCCGCAAGCTGTACCATGCGTCGACCGATTCCTTTGCCGCGCATTGCGGGATCGACGATGATGAAGCCCAGATGTGCATTGTTGATTCTGGTCTCCAGGCGCATGACGGCGAAGAAGCCCACGGGAATGTCTGCCGCATTCAATGCGGTGAACATCGTTCCGTATCCTTCGGCGTCCAAAGCCATCCGCTTCCGATCAAGAGCGTCGACCGAAGGGGGATAGTCGATGAGGTTGGCACACCAAAGGGCGTGTTCCCGCTCATCGCGGATCCAGGTTTGTATGGCCGCCGCATCGGACGATCGATAGGGTCTCACTCGCAGCATAATCTCCTCCGTCTTACAAAATTATAACATATTTCTTACGAATTGATTCCTCGGTTGTTGCAAAACTTCTTCTGTAGTAGAATGAGCCATAGTTTGCAGTCAGGAGGAGTATATCCGTATGAAATTGAAAAGAAAACCCGTGAGTTCCGTGCAGAATGGATGCCTGATGCCGTTGACGATTGCCGTGCTGGCGTTCCTTTTATTGGTCTCATCGCTGTATCTTTTTCCTCAATTTAAAGCATCCCTTGGGTTGAAAGATCTGCCAACCTCTTTTGATGAAATGAGGGCCGACAAAGTGATGGGCTATAAAACGATCGAGATCCGGGACAGTCTGCTTTCCGAATCCCGAAGGGCAGAATATCTCGTAGTGATGGAGCAGGATGTGAGCGTGGACATCGAAGTCAGTCAAATGCTATGGAATATCCCGCTCTTCGAAAAGACGAAGGTGATCCATGCATACGGAATCGGTGTTTTCGGCATCGATCTGACGGATTTGAAACAAGAGGCCATTCAGGTCGACCATAACATCCGAGAAGTTGTTTTGACATTAGGAGAGACCAAGCTCCTCTATGTGGAAAACGATCACGAGAAGACAACCTATGAAGAGACAGAGCATGCCCTGTTTGCCTTCGGGGAGATCCGTCTTACAGCGGAGCAGCAAACCGTGGTGAATAAGGAGATCCAGGATGCAATGAAGGAAGCTCTTGCTTTGGTATCAACAGGCTTGGAAACGTCAAAGAGCGCCCGAAAAGCAGCAGAAGCTTTCTACGAGCCCCTGATCGGCGCCCTTGCGCCGGGGTACGATCTCGTGATCCTCCAATAGTCGATACTGTCTTTGCGCCGGGTTATTTATTGGGATTCCAGAAGGTTTTGCTGCCCAGCAGGAGCACCGTGTAGATCTCCAGTCGTCCGGTCAGCATCAACAGGCTCATAAAAAGCTTTGTGGGCGCGGCAAAGTACTCGTAATTCGCGAAGATCCCCATTTGACCGAAACTGGCCCCTGTATTGCTCAGCATCGCAGAAGATGCCAGAAATGCGGTACGCATATCTTCCACATCCAGGGAGATGACAAACGCGCCGAAGAGAAAGACGGCCATATAAGTGAAAAAGAAGGCGACGATGGCATTGACAGTAGAGGTATCCAGTGTTTTCCCCTGAAGCTTGATACTGATCACCGCATTGGGATGGATGCGCATCGAGAAGCTTCGCCAGATCAGTTTGGACAGAATAACGATCCGGATCACTTTGAGCGCGCCTCCCGTTGATGCGGAAGATCCGCCTATGAAGGTGAGGATCATCAGAAGCGTCTTGGAGAAAGACGGCCAGGAGATAAAATCTGCACTGGCATTGCCGGTGGTCGTCATAAAGGAAATGGTTTGGAATACACCGTACCGAAGAGCCTGAGGCGTTTCGTAGGTATCTGTGAGCCGCAGATTCAGGCTGACCAGAATCGCCGCGACCGCCATGATGAGCAGAAAGGCTTTCAGCTCGGTGTTTTTTCGTATTTTCAGAAAATCTCTTTTTAACACACAATAATAGAGGGAAAAATTGACGCAGGACAGGATCATGAACACAGCGATCACGGCTTCGGCATAGGCGCTGTCGAAGTGCATCAGGCCATTGTTATAGCCCGTCAACCCGCTGGAGGCGATGCTTCCGAAGGAGAAAATAATCGCGTCGAACAGCGGCATTTTGCCTCCGAACAGGAGCAGGATCTGCACCAGTGTCAGAACTATATATACTAAATAAAGCTTTCGCGCGGAATCCTGATGTCTGGCATCCAGCTTCTGCAGGCTCAGACCCGGAGTCTCGGCTCGCAGGATGTTGTAGCCGTTGATCCCAAGAGCCGGGAGCACCGATATCACAAAGACAAGGATGCCCATGCCGCCCAGCCACTGGCAGAAAGATCGCCAGAAGATGATGCTGCGGGGCAGGGCTTCAATGTCGTGGAATACCGTGGCGCCGGTGGTCGTAAAGCCCGATACGGACTCGAAGAAGGCATCCGGGAACGAGGGCAGGACGCCGGAGATCATGTAAGGGAACGTACCGGTGAGCGAGGCGATCAGCCATCCTACAAACACGACAAGCATCCCGTCTCTGATCCGCAGGATCGTTTTCCTGCTGCGGGTAAACCATAAGGCACTCATTCCGATACTGATGACCACGGCAGCAGACACGCCAAAGCCGTGGGCCGCAGCTTCTTCCTTCAGGCGGAAGGCCATGAAAAACGAAGGCAGCATGGCCAGTCCGATCACGACCGCCAGAAAGCCTGCTATTCTAATGATGGCTGCCTTGTTGAGTGCCAATGGGTCCTCCTATTTGTTTCTGTTCCAAAATACCGGAGTAAACAGCAGGATGATGGTGAACAGTTCCAAGCGCCCTGCGATCATCAGCAGGGACAGCAGCATCTTAGATGCTCCGCTGTAGAATGAGTAATTGAGTGTCGGTCCCACCATTTCAAATCCCGGTCCGATGTTGCTGATGCAGGCCACCACAGAGGATATCGCAGTGATCAGATCCACGTTCTCCAAACTGATCAGCAAGATGCTGATCATGGTCGTAAAAATGTAAAGGAGAACAAATCCCGCAACACCGGACATGACCTCCGGTCCCATGTTGCGATCGCCGGCGCGCATGGGAATAACGGCGTTGGGATGCAATCTTCTGTAGGCGCCTCTCTTGATGAGCTTGAAAACCAAAGCTGTACGGATCACCTTGATCCCGCCTCCCGTAGAGGAGGCGCAGGCGCCGACGATCATCAGGAACAGGAGAATCATTTTACAGGAAGCCGGCCACAGATCGAAATCCGCAGTCGCAAAACCGGTGGTGGTTATAATTGAAGCCACCTGAAAAAAGGCATAGCGGAAGCTCTCGATCGGATTTCCGTAAAAGTCTTTCCAAAGCAGCACTGCCGTGATGAAGAAGGTGGAACAGCCCACGATCATAAGATAATATTTCAGTTCGAAATCCTGAAAAAACTGACGGACCTTTCCGGACAGAAGGGTGTGATACAGCGTAAAATTGACACCGGCCGCGATCATAAAGAACCCGATGACCATATCGACATAGAAGCTGTCATAGGCGCCGACACTCGCGGCATAATTCGAAAATCCGCCTGTGCCCACAGTGCCGAAGGTGTGGACGCTTGCATCGTAAAGCGTCAATCCTCCCAACATCAGCAGGCTGATCTGAAGCAGAGACATGCCGGCGTAGATTTTGTAGAGGATTTTTGCGGTATCGTTGATCGTAAAGGATATCTTATCCATGGTCGGACCCGTGGTTTCCGCCCGCATGATCTTCTGTCCGCCGATGCCTAGCATGGGAAGCAACGCTACCGTCAGCACCAGGATGCCCATACCGCCCAGCCAATGGGTGAAGGACCGCCAGAAAAGCATACCTCGGGGCAGGCTCTCGATATCGGTCAAAATCGAGGCTCCCGTGGTCGTAAAACCGGATGCAGTTTCGAAGTAAGCGTCGATCAGGCGGGGAATCGATCCGGACAGGACAAAGGGAAGGGCGCCCAGCAGGGACATGACCAGCCATGCGGTCCCCACGATAAAGAAGCCGTCCCGGGCACGAATGATGCTTCTTTCGGGTACGACGGTGCGCTTTCCCACAAAATAGCCCATTGCGATCATCGGGCCGCTGCACAGCAAAAAAGCTACCGCTTCGCTGCGCTCTCCATAATAAAGAGACACCAGCATGGGAAGCAGCATCGCTGTTCCTACCACGACGGTGACGGCGCTGAGTACTTTGATGATCGGTCCTCTGTGTAAAACCATGACGCTTCTTTTCTGCAACCGGACAGGCTTGTCCGGGTTAACGAGCTCGAGGTTGCTTGATCAATGCTTCCAGCAAGGGGATGCTGGACAGCAAAGATAGGATGACGACGCGGTCCTCATCCTGGATTTTCGTATTGCCGCTGGGAATAATGATCTCATTGTTGCGATGGATCGCTGCGATGATCACACCTTCCGGAATGTCCAGCTCCGATAGGGTTCTATCCGTGATCGGCATGCCTTTCTCTGCCCAGATTTCCGTAAATTCCGCTTGTCCCTGGATCAGCTGGGAGAAGATGACGATTCCGGATTTCTGGATGAATCGAAGGATGTTTGTGGCGCACATATCCATGGGATTGATGGTCATGTTGACGCCCAGGTTTTCGATAAGCGCCGCATAGCTTTTGCGACTGACCTTGGCGACAACATCTTCGATGTTTTGTTGCTTGGCCAGCAGAGACAACAGAAGGTTTTCCTCGTCAAACCCTGTAACCGCTACGAAGGCGTCCATTTCTTCCAGGTTTTCTTCGTGAAGAAGGTTCGGATCTGTAGCGTCCCCGTGAAGCACCAGTACATTGTTCAGCCGATCCGTCAGGTATTCGCAACGCTCCCGGTCTATTTCGATGATCTTGACCGCCACGCCGAAATCCGAAAGCTTTTTTGCCAGATAATAACCGGTTTTGCCTCCGCCGGCGATCATCACCCGAGCCAGGTCGGTGTAGCGCTTTTTTTCATGAACTTCGATCGCCAGATCCTTGATTTTG
Source organism: Eubacteriales bacterium (assembly GCA_028692535.1). Classification (GTDB taxonomy): domain Bacteria; phylum Bacillota; class Clostridia; order Peptostreptococcales; family Anaerovoracaceae; genus UBA10908. The sequence continues at coordinate 7,396 of JAQUXD010000039.1, forward strand.
CGCTCCAGACCGATCACGTAAATCGTATCGCCCGCTTCCAGCACAGTTAGTCCGTTGGGTACGATGATCTTACCGCTGCGCGAGATGGCGCCCACCAGCATGTTGCTCAGGACCTTAGTAGTCTGTCGGATCTCTTTGCCGATCAGTACGGGAATCTTGTCTACTTTGAATTCCAATATGGAAACGCCGTCGGCAGTATAGATGCCGTCAGTCAATGTATATTTTTCTACGAGGTACTTGTATATTTCCGAAGCGCAGGCCATGTCCGGGTTGACGATGTAATCGATGTTCATCACTTTCTTGATGAAATCGATTTGTTCCACATGCTCCGGAGAGCGGACTCTGGCGATCACCTGAGGGCACCCCAGACGTTTGGCAAAGGAACAGATGACGATGTTCTTTTCATCTTCATCCACGACGGACACTAGGAGATCGTACTCCCAGATCCGAATTTCCTTCATCACATCGATGCGTTTGGCGTTGGCAGTGACCGTAAGTATATCCAGTCTGGAAGCGACTTTTTGTATCAGCGCTTCGTCCTTATCGATCAGAGTGACTTCGTTGTCTCCACCGAGCAACGCTTCAGTGATGGTCATCCCAAGTTTTCCGGCGCCTACAACGGCAACTTTCATATGAACGTCCTCCCGAGATTCCGTAAAAGAGGTCCGGGCTTGCCCGAACCGCCTTTATTGTCTATGATAGCTGTGTTTATGCTTGCGTGCTGTTTTCTTCCTCGTCGACAGCCGCGCTTTGTTGGGCAGCTGCTTTCTTTTCTCTTTCTTCTTCTCGGATCTTGTCCTGTTCTTCTTTGTCCATGGGGAAGTGCGCTCCGCAGTTGCGGCATATAAACGAGTAGTACATTTTACGTTCCGCGTGGACCGAAGTGGTGTAGCCGAGCACCAGAATCACTGCCAGGCCTACGAACACGTTGAGCAAACCAATGCCGGTGATGAACGCGGTTGCCAGCATCAGGCCGATGTTGGTGATGATCTTTCGCCTGGTGACTTTGCTGTATTTGAATTTTCTCCCCTCGTGCTCCGCGGTCGTTTCGCAGAACGGGCAGGTGTCTTCGAAATATTTTCTGGAAAATCGTTTTGGGGACAAGCCGTCTTCGTCCCGTATCAAATCCGGACCCTTGAGGGCCTTTTTGATTTTGAAATAAGATTCCAGGGCAGGAGGCAATTGGATGGGCTCCTGCTGGTCGGGTTGTTCATGTAAGTTGTTTTCCTGGTCGCTCATGGATAATCCTCCGCTGATTAACATATATTATACTCTTTTTTATTTACAATAATAGTGTAAAACAGTATAGCACAATAACCTGACGCGGGCAAATCCAAATAGTAATTCCATGATCGATATGATACAATGATGGAGAAAAGAATGGAGTGTAATTTATGAAACCGATCGTAGCCATCGTGGGCAGACCCAATGTGGGGAAATCCACATTTTTTAATAAGATAGTAGGGCGCAGAGTGTCGATCGTGGAGGATACGCCGGGTGTTACCCGGGATCGTATCGCCGCAGAGGCCGAATGGACCGGGAGAGAATTCCTGCTGATCGATACCGGCGGCATTGAGCCGGATACGAAGGATTTTATTCTGTCAAAAATGCGCGCTCAGGCCGAAGTCGCCATGGATACCGCCGATGTCATCCTCTTTCTCGTGGATGGCCGTGCCGGAGTAACGGCGGCAGACAGCGACGTGGCTGCCATGCTGCGGCGCAAGGGCAAGGATGTCATACTGGTGGCCAATAAGATCGATACACAGAAAATGCCGGACAACTACTATGATTTCTATGAGCTTGGGCTGGGTCAGCCTTTTCCCATCTCTTCCACCAATCAACTGGGTCTGGGGGATCTCCTGGATGCCATCGTAGAAAAGTTTCCCGTCCGTTCGACGGAGGGCGAAGACGAAAACGCGGTGCACATCGCCATCATCGGAAAACCCAATGTGGGAAAATCCTCCATGGTCAACGCTTTTTTGGGCGAAGAACGGGTGATCGTCAGCGATCAGGCCGGAACGACCCGGGATTCGGTGGATACGCCCTTCGAAAAAGAAGGAACCCGGTACGTACTCATCGATACCGCAGGGATCCGCAGGCGCAGCAGGGTCAGTGACGACATTGAAAAATACAGTGTTATACGAGCGCTGTCCGCCATAGAACGCTGCGATGTGGCGCTGCTGGTCATCGATGCGCAGGATGGGGTTACAGAGCAGGATAAGAAAATTGCCGGACTCGCGCACGAGGCCGGTAAAGGCATCATCGTCGTGGTCAACAAATGGGATCTGCTGGCCAAGGAAACCAATACGATGCGCGATTTTGAGCGAACTGTCAAAATGGAGCTTCAGTTTATGCACTATGCGCCCGTGCTCTTTACTTCGGCTCTCAAGGGACAACGGCTGGATAACGTGCTGCGTACGGCAAAGGCCGTATCGGAGATGCGGGCCATGCGGGTTTCCACGGGGCAGTTGAACAGCCTGCTTGCAGACGCCATGCTCATGAATAATCCGCCTTCGGACAAGGGGCGGCGCCTGAAAATATACTATGCGGCACAGATCGGTGTAAAACCGCCTCTGTTTTCATTCCAGGTCAATGACCGAGACCTGATGCACTTTTCCTATGCCCGTTATCTGGAAAATAAGATCCGGGAAGGATATGGATTCGAGGGAACATCGATCAAATTTGTATTTCGGGAAAAGAAGGATCGAGAAAATGAATAGCACGCTTGCCGTCATCGGCGGGGCCGACGGCCCGACTTCTGTATTTCTTGCCGGCGGAGGCAATCTGCTGCTGTCGGGATTGATCGTGGTGGTCGCTTACTTTATCGGAAATATTTCTCCGGCCATTCTGATCAGCAAGACCAAAGGATCAGATATCCGGCAGACCGGCAGCGGAAACGCCGGCACTACCAATATGCTGCGGACTTACGGCAAAAAAGCAGCCGCAGCTACATTGGTGATCGATTTGCTCAAGGGTGTCGCCGCGGTTTTGCTCGGCGCGTTTGTCGGGGGGCCGTTTGTGTCCTACCTGTGCGCAGATGCGGTGATTTTGGGGCATATTTGGCCGGTGCTCTACGGTTTTCGGGGCGGCAAAGGGGTTGCCACCGGCTTAGGTGTTCTGTTGGCCGTGTCTCCCCTCATGGGTTTCATTGCGGGCGTTTTGGCCTTTTCCGTGATCGGATGGAGCAAACGTGTCTCGGTCGGCGCCATGTCAGCCGCTGCCGTCGTGCCATTTTTATCCTATTGCTTCGTTCCGGCATTTCTGCCCTACGGGATCCTCATGGTTTCCATGATCGTTTTGAAGCATCGGGGCAATATCAAACGTATCATCAAAGGAGAAGAACCTAAGATAAAGTTCTAAGAAAGGATCAGTGATGAAAAATATCGCAGTAATGGGTGCGGGAAGCTGGGGAACGGCGCTGGCTGTGACCCTGGGCCGCAACGGTCATCGTGTCCGCATGTGGGATATCAACGAAGCGCACTTGAAGGATATCAAGGCGAACAGAGAAAACCGGCGGTTTTTGCCCAATGTTTCGTTGCCGGAAAACGTAGATGTGATCCTGGAGAAAGAGCAGATGTTGTCCGAAGCGGATCTGGTACTCTTTTCGGTGCCGGCACAGCATTTCCGGCAGGCATTTACCCAGGCGTTGGAGTATTTGCCCAAGGATGTCCTCATCGTGAATGTGGCGAAGGGGATCGAACAGAAAAGCCTGCAGCGTATGTCCGAGATTGCGTTCTCTATCCGAAAGGATCTGCGCTATGTGGTTTTATCCGGACCTTCTCACGCCGAGGAGGTGGGTATGGGCATGCCTACAACAGTTGCTGTGGCCTCACCGCAGCGGATCTGGGCAGAAGAGGCGCAGGATTTTTTTATGAACGATTATCTGCGGATCTATACCAATGACGATGTGGCCGGCGTGGAACTGGGCGGATCGCTGAAGAATATCATCGCCCTGGGTGCCGGGATTTCCGACGGATTGGGCTATGGTGACAATGCCAAGGCTGCGATGATGACGCGGGGCATGACCGAGATCACACGCCTGGGTGTTCGTCTGGGCGCCGACCCCCTTACTTTTTCCGGTCTGTCCGGGATCGGAGATCTGATTGTCACCTGCACGAGCATGCATTCCAGAAATCGGCGATGCGGCATCATGATCGGCGAAGGAATGCCGCCTTCCGAAGCGGTGGAAAAGGTAGGCATGGTTGTAGAAGGGATGTATACTACCGAAGCGGCATATCGGCTGGCGAAGCAAGTTGACGTGGAAATGCCGATCACAGAAGCCATCTATCAAGTGATCAACGGCGCGCTTCCCGCTAAGGAAGCGGTCAATCAACTGATGTCCAGGAGCCGAAAACACGAAAATGAGGATGTGCTGTTACGGATATGATGAACACGAAAACCTACCATATCGTCACCTTCGGCTGTCAGATGAACGAGCGGGATTCGGAAACCCTGGCGGGCATGCTGGAGGAGATGGGATATACGCCAACGAAGGATAAAACGAAGGCAGACGTGGTTCTGCTGAACACATGCAGTGTCCGGGAAAACGCTGACAAGCGTTTTTTTGGTGTGCTCGGACAACTGAAGCACGAACGCATGGATCGTCCGGATATGACGGTGGGCGTATGCGGCTGCATGATGCAGCAGGAGCATGTGATCGCAGCCCTAAAAGAAAAATATCCCTGGGTAGATCTGGTGTTCGGTACCCATAACATCCATCGGTTTCCGCAGATGCTTCATGAGGCCCGCCGCCAGCAAGCCAGCCTGGTGGATATCTGGGACGAGGGCGGCGCCATTGTGGAACACTTGCCGGCGAAGCGCGCGTATCCCTATAAAGCTTATGTGAACATCATGTACGGCTGCAACAATTTCTGTACGTACTGCATCGTTCCCTACACTCGAGGCCGGGAACGCAGCCGCCAGCCGGAAGAGATCCTTGCGGAAGTGGAGCTTCTTGCCCAAAGCGGGACAAAGGAAGTGACGCTTCTGGGGCAAAATGTGAATTCCTATGGGAAGAGCCCTTACGGCGCGGGCAGCTACCACCGTGACGGAGCACAGAGCGGGCCGGATTTTGCAGGACTGATCCGGGCGATCGACGCAATACCCGGCATCGAACGGATCCGATTTATGACCTCGCATCCGAAGGATATTTCCGAAGCTCTGATTAGAGCCTACGGGGAGTGTGTCCATCTGTGCAAGCACATCCATCTGCCGGTGCAGTCGGGAAGCGACAGG
>JAQUXD010000160.1 GCA_028692535.1 Eubacteriales bacterium
AGATCGGCCAGGGAAACGCTTTCCAGGACTTCGTCCACTCGTCCGTCCAACAACTGCCAAAGGGGAAGTGTTTCACATTGAGCTGCCATGCTGCAGTTTACCTGCTGCCCCTTGAGGCATGGAACGGAGGACAGGTTGGCCTCGGTCTCCTTCAGAATAGAGCCAATGGTGTAGTCCTTCGGATCCCGGGACAGTCGGTAACCGCCGTTCTTTCCACGAGAACTCTCCAGCAGCCCCGCCTTGTTGAGCGTGGATGCGATGGCTTCCAGGTACTTGATTGAAATGCCTTGTCTGCGGGCGATTTCTTTGATGGATGTGTAGCGTTCCGTGCTCTGCTGCGCGATGTCCAGCATAATCCGAAGCGCATATCTGCCTTTCGTGGTGATATTCATAGCCTACCTCCGCAGTGATAATACTACAAAATTAGTAGGTTATCAAGCGAAAAAAGCAGGCGCCATGAAATATTTTTCGAGCGCCTGCTTTTAGAAGGAGTCTTTAGTATCTGCCGATGGGTGGTGTCACATCCTGAGGGAGCGGACAGGTGTAGATGCCGCCGGTTTTTTCCATCCATTCTTCTTTGGCCTGCTGGATGATTTCGGGATTTTCAGCGGTGCGGATGCAGGAGAGCGCCAGGACCTTTGCTGCGGTAAGCATGCCTTTTTCTCCCAAAGAACTGTTCATCTGGGCTGTGGTCTGCCAGGAGTGCCACACGGTGCCGAAGCAGGCTGTTGCTACGTTGACGTTCAGTGTGGGAACGGCATAGCCCACATCGCCCACATCGGTGGATCCGGAATCGTAATCGCTGTCCCGGGGGTCGAAGGGGCGGACCTTTGTGTCGAGGGGTGATTTCCACATGGTGGAATCGCTGTTTTTTCCGAATTCTTTTACCATATCCTGCCGGATGGAGGATAGTGTGGATTTGTTGTAGTGTGCAAGAAACGAGGCGGCCAGCTCTTGGTCCTTTTCGTCCCATGCCGTAGGCCCGATCTCTTCGAAGCAGACGCTGGCCAGCTGAGCCAGGATCTTGTTGGGCACGTAATCGGAAAACGCCATGGTGATCTCGTAGTCCGTCTCTGTCTCAGTCATGAGCGCTGCGCCCCTGGCCACGTTTACGACCCTGGCGAACAGCTCTTTCATCTGATCCACCCTGGGTGCCCGTACTTCGTACTTCACTTTTGCATAGCTTTGCACAACATTGGGGGATACGCCGCCTGCGTCGCTGTAGGCGTAATGGATCCTGGCTTTGTCGATCATATGCTCCCGGAGGTAGTTTGTGCCAACGCTCATGAGCTCGGCTGCGTCCAGCGCGCTGCGACCCAGGTGGGGGGATCCGCCGGCATGGGAAGCGATGCCTTTGAACGTAAAGGCGGCACCCATAATTGCGACGTTTCCTTTGGCCGATACTTCGTTCCGGTCGGCGGGATGCCATGTATAGACGAAGTCCACATCGTTGAATACACCTTCCCTGGCCATGAATTGCTTGGATCCGGCGCCTTCTTCCGCAGGGCAGCCAAAGTAGATCACTTTTCCGTCTTTATTATTTTTGACCAGATATTCTTTGACGGCCACAGCAGCGGCAAAGCTGCCGGCGCCCAGAAGATTGTGCCCGCAGCCGTGGCCGGGGGCGCCTTCGCGTAGGGGTTCACGCTCCGGGCATGCGGCCTTCTGGCTCAGGGCGTCCAGGGCATCGTATTCGCCAAGAAGGCCGATCACGGGCTTGCCCGTGCCCACGGTGAAGGAGGCTGAAAAGGCCGTGGGCATGCCCGCCAGGCCTGTTTCCACTTCAAAGCCTTCTTCCTTCAGCGCCCGGATCAGCAGATCCGCAGACTGAACCTCTTCGTAGGGCAGCTCAGCATATTCCCAGATCTTGCGGCTGATGTCCACAGCCTTCGGGGCGATATCTTCGATTTGTTTGATTACGAATTGCAGATCTGTCATGATCCATTCCTTTCCGGATTACATTGATCGGGATGTGCCTGTTTCTATGAACTGACCGCGAGCCTTTTTTCGAACACGCCCACCACTTTGGACAGTGTGTAAGTGACGATCAGATAAATAATCCCGGCGATCGTCAGGGAGGACACAGAGAGAAACGTAGCGGATTGGACGCTTTTATACGCGGTCATCAATTCTCCCACGAAGAACACCGATGCCAGCGAAGTCTCCTTGACTGTCAGGATGAATTGGTTTCCCAATGCAGGTAGAATATTTTTGATCGCTTGGGGCAGGACGATACAGCGAAGCGTCACGGCCGGGCTCATGCCCAGACTCTTGGCCGCCTCCGTCTGTCCTTTGTCCACCGCCTGGATCCCGGCCCGGATGATCTCCGAGATGTAGGAAGAACTGTTGACGATCAGGGCTACGATGATGCAGGCTGTATCGGACAGGGCGATCGGAGAGATTTTCGGCAGCACGAGCCAGAAAAAGTATAGCTGCAGCAGGATTGGTGTGCCCCGGAGCACTTCGATATAGATGTTCACGAAAAACAGGATGATCCTGTTTTTCGATCTGCGCATCAGAGCTATAATCATTCCCAATACCGTTCCGAAGAAGAGGGTGATCAGGGCGAGCCACAGCGTGCCTTTCAATCCGTTCAGGAACACATAATCATATTTTGTCCAAAGTGCTGCGATCTCAACGAGCATAGCGGGTCCTCCGGGGAAGGGAAATATCTTTAGATACCAAGGGTCGAGGCGTATTCGGCGTACTGATTATACCACTCGATGATCTTGCCTTCGTCCATGAGCTTTGCGAT
>JAQUXD010000040.1 GCA_028692535.1 Eubacteriales bacterium
CCCATCTGCATGGAAAACCCGTCGTAGAGATAACCCGATGCATGGATCACATCCGCAGCGGACTTGGCAATGAGCAATTCTTTGGGATTGGTCGTGAATCGCGTTGCTCCGCTCATGATTCCCTTAGGGTCGCCAATATTATCTGTAAGAACTACATAATCCACATTGGAGGATGGGATGGCATAGGGTGAATTAGGGAATTTGACCAGGTTATTGGTCAATATCACCACTTTATCCGCGTATTTTGCATCGGGTCTGGCATAGCCGAGACTGCCGCAGGAAATAGATTGATCCTCATCTCTGCTGTAGCCGTTGGCGTTGCCGTATGGATCACAGGAAGGCGCGCCCAAGAAAGCCACATCGATATGGACATCTCCACTCTCAATAGCCGCGCCTCGTCCGCCGTGGGACCGGAAAACCACAGGAAAATCCATAAGGCCACGGGAGATCTGTTCTGCCAGCTCTCCACGCAGGCCACTGGTTTCGATGTGAGTAACAACGCCGTTTCTGACGTGTTCGATCAAGGGTGCGTGAACACCGGACAGGGAACTGGCCGCCAGAGTCAAATTACGAAAGCCCATTTCCGCCAGCTTTCCGACAACCAGGTTCACTACGTTGTCTCCATTGCGGAAGTGATGATGGAATGAGATGGTCATGCCATCCTTGAGACCGGAACGGCGAATCGCTTCTTCGAGACTTTCCACCACTTTGTTTTGCGTTGCGGAACGTTCCACGAACGTCCCCATCCTTTTATCTTTTGTTCCTTCGAATGCGCCGTGTTGGCTGATCTCATCGATGTGAGGAATACTGGCATAAATGCTCTTGATATCAGTCATTTTCTACACCTCCTCCCCTTCGTCGGTCTGACTGACCTCAGCCAGAGCCAACATGCGCTGCGCGCGAAGTACCACGGGTTTGTCGATCATTTTACCGTTCAAACTGGCTACACCGCTGCCTTTGGCATTCGCATCCGCAATAGCAGCCATGATCGCACGGGCCTTTTCCAAATCTTTTTCGCTGGGCATAAAGACTTTGTGCAAAGGATCGATCTGCCGGGGATTGATGACTGATTTTCCGTCAAAGCCCAGTTTCTTGATCAGTGTAGCTTCTTCAATAAAGCCTTGTTCGTTGTTCACATCAGAATAGACCGTGTCCAAGGCGTCAATGCCGGCGGATCGGGCTGCATTCAGGATCATGCAGCGGGCGAACAACAGTTCGACCCCGTCGCTGCGGGTTGTCTTCAAATCGGTCACATAGTCCTCGGCGCCTAAAGCGATGCCGATCAGCCGATCACTTGAATGAGCGATCTCTTTGGCGTTCAGTACGCCATTGGCGCTTTCGATGGCAGCCATCATCCCGGTAGTTCCCACGGGAATTCCGGCTGCTCTTTCGATCCGCTCGATTTCCTTTTCGCAGAAGACCACATCTTCCGCACTGTCAGTCTTGGGCAGACGAACGACGTGAACACCGGCCCGCACGATGGCCTCCAAATCTTGGATGCCCAATCCGCTGTTCAGGTCGTTGATCCGGACAACGATCTCCTTTTTGCCGAAATCCAACGTTTTCAGTGCCTGAAAAACCAAAAATCTGGCTGCGTCCTTTTCTGTGATCGCTACGGAATCCTCCAGATCGAACATGACGCTGTCCGCTCCGTATATACCTGCATCCTTGATCATACCGGGATTGTTGCCCGGAACGAACATCATGCTTCTTCTTAAGCGTTTTCGTTCCATCACATTATCCCCCAATCATATTCCTGATTCTCTGCGGCCCGATAGGCGGCCGCGCGGACCCGAGCCCGGACTGTGCAGTCCAGGGCTCCCTTGTCCACCGCATCCACGGTCGCATGCGCGACTCCCAGCTCTGTCAGCGTCTGCCGGATCACTGCTTCGATCTGACGTCCGAATTGCTGCATAACGCTGCTGGAGAGTGCGATTTGAACGCCTCCGGCTTCCTTGGGATCTAAAGTCACCATGATATCGTTGGATTCCATGGTCCCCGCAGTGCCGGTCTTTACAAGTTTCATCACAAGCCTCCCTTGTCCGGGTTACATTTTTTCTTCCAAATTCTTTTTAATTTCTGCGATGAATGCATTTGTGGTAACGCTCACCGCTTTGCCGTCTTCCACAAGACCGACAAGGTCCTTCGTCATGATTCCCGCATGCAGTGTATCAATGCATGCTTCCTCCAATTTATCGGCAAAAATACAAAGGTCATTCAAGCCGTCCATTTCGCCTCTTTTGCGGAGCGCGCCGCTCCAGGCAAAGATCGTTGCCATGGGATTCGTGGAGGTTTCCTCCCCTTTTAAATACTTGTAGTAATGCTGTGTGACCGTTCCATGGGCCGCCTCATACTCAAACATGCCGTCAGGACTGCAGAGCACGGAGGTCATCATGGCCAAGGATCCGAAGGCGGTGGAGATCATATCGCTCATCACATCGCCGTCATAGTTTTTGCAAGCCCAGATGTATCCGCCCTCGCTGCGGATCACCCGCGCAACAGCATCGTCGATCAGCGTATAGAAATACGTGAGTCCTTCCGCTTCGAACTGCGCTTTGTATTCGGCTTCGAAGATCTCTTCAAAGATATGCTTAAATGTCTGGTCGTACTTTTTGCTGATCGTGTCTTTCGTGGAAAACCAAAGATCCTGCTTGGAATTCAAGGCATATTTGAAGCATGAATGCGCAAAGGAGCGAATGGAAGTGTCCTTGTTGAACATGCCCTGTAATACACCCGGGCATTCGAAGTCGTAGATGGTTTCCCGGAAGGTTGCGCCGTTGTCGCCGGTAAAGAGCAGTTCGGCTTTTCCGGTTTCCAGAACGCGATATTCCGTGCCTTTGTATACGTCACCGAAAGCATGACGGGCAACTGTAATGGGTTTTGTCCAATTCTTCACCACCGGTTTGATATTGTCGACCACAATAGGCGCCCGAAACACGGTTCCGTCCAGAATAGAACGAATCGTACCATTGGGACTCTTCCACATCTCGGAAAGCTTATATTCTTCCATTCTCTGGGCATTGGGTGTAATGGTGGCGCATTTGACGCCTACGCCGTATTTACGTATCGCATGGCCCGCTTCGTGTGTGATTTGATCTTTCGTCTCATCCCGGACCTTGAGTCCCAGATCATAATACTCTGTCTTTAAATCGATGTAAGGGGTCAGCAGTTCATCCTTGATCGTCTGCCAGATCACCCGAGTCATTTCATCTCCGTCCATCTCTACCAGGGGGGTGGTCATTTTGATCTTGTCCATTGGTTTGTTCCTCCATAGTTGTGCAATGCAATTCCGGGCTGCCCGCAAACGTACTGCCGGCAGCCCTTTATCCCGATTATTATTTGTTTATTGCTGCATAATAGTTCATCAGGCAGCCTTCGAGGATGATGGTCTTCTCGTCCGGGGTGAGGCCTTTGATGTAAAGCGTGATGTCCTCCACCGGGCCGTTTTGTCGAATCACCTTGGCGGGAAGCGTCTCGATCCCCTTCTCCACCGCTTCTCTTACGCCGGGAACGAATACCATATCTCCCGGCTCGTAATTGAATTCCGTCCCGGCATCCAATGTAAACGGAAGGATGCCCCAGTTGATACAGTTGCTGCGATAGCGCTTGGTGGCATATTCGTAGCAGATGTTGGCGAAGCCGCCCAGAACCTTCTGACAGGAGGCCGCCTGTTCTCTGGCTGAGCCGTCTCCGGGCTTGTTGGCAAAGATCGCAGAACCAAACTGCGTTTTCCCTACCAATTCAGACGGGTCACCTACTTTAGCAAGCACGTCTGTGATATGCGCCGGCGCTTTTCCTTCGATCCGATCCGCTTCCATGGCCGCAATGGCTTTGCTTCGTCCCACATATTCCGGAACACGTCTTGAAAGTGTGAATTCCGCCAGACGAAGGGGATTGCTCCTGTACGAAGAAGTCTCGCCGGAGGGAATCAACTCATCGGTTGTGGTGACAGGATCGTGGAGCACTGCAGCCAATTCCAACAGGATATTTTCTGTGAGGGCATACATTTTGGGCCAGTCGGTGATGTTGGGACCAAGGATCAGCTCCGTTTCCGGTTGTGGTTTACCATAACCATAATAAATCCTGTTTTCGTATACTTGCTTATCGAAATGGTACGGATGGACTTCATAATCGTATGCCACGTCCGTGGCTGCGGTGATCCGCCCGCCGTTTGCAGCAGTGGCGGCTATGGAGCGTGCATCCATCAGCGCAACACCGGCAAGTTGGCCTTCACCGGGCTTTGAGCCTTCCCTGTTTGGAAAGTTCCGTGTCGTGTGACGAATAGAAAAGCCATTATTGGCAGGGACGTCTCCGGCACCGAAGCAAGGGCCGCAGAAGGAAGGTTTAATGACTGCGCCGGCTGCCAGCAGATCCGCAGAGGCTCCGATCTTTGTAAGCTCCAGGCTGACCGGAACGCTTGTCGGATAAACAGACAAGGAAAAGTAGTCGTTACCGGTGCTCTTTCCCTTCAGGATCGCTGCCGCTTCGTCGATATTGTCGAACAATCCGCCGCTGCAGCCGGCGATGATCCCCTGTTCGGCGTAAATGCCGTCTTCCCTGATCTTTGATCTCAGATCCAGCGTAGCCTTCTTGAATTGCTCGGCAGCATCCTTTTCGATGCCGGCCAGTATTTCCTCGGCGTTTTTCTGGAACTCATGAATAGTATAAGCATTGGAAGGATGGAACGGTAATGCAATCATGGATTCCACTTTGTCCAGATCAATAACGATCATGCTCTCGTAATAAGCGCCATCACCGGCTTTCAGCTCCTTGAAAGCTTCCGGCCGTTTATGAACGGCATAGTATTCCCGAATGGCTTCATCGGTCTCCCAGATTGAAGTAAGACAAGTCGTCTCAGTGGTCATCACATCGATGCCATTTCTGAAATCAACAGGCAAATTGGCCAATCCCGGCCCTGCAAACTCCATAACCTTATTTTTGACGAAACCATTCTCAAAGGTTGCCTTAACAAGCGCGATGGCCACATCGTGAGGTCCGATGCCTTTGGCAGGCTTGCCTTTGACATACACCAAAACCACTTCAGGTACATTTGTATCCCAGGTGTTCTTGAGCAATTGCTTCACAAGCTCAGGTCCGCCCTCGCCCACGCCCATGGTACCCAGGGCGCCGTAGCGCGTATGGCTGTCGGAACCCAGGATCATCGCGCCGCAGGCGGCCATCTCTTCCCGCACGTACGAATGGATGACGCTCTGATTGGCCGGCACATAGATGCCTCCGTACTTCTTGGCTGCCGATAAGCCGAACACATGATCATCTTCATTGATGGTGCCGCCTACCGCGCAGAGGCTGTTGTGACAGTTGGTCATGGCATAGGGCATGGGGAACTCTTTCAGTCCCGAGGCTCTTGCCGTTTGCACGATGCCTACATAGGTGATATCGTGGGATGCCAGCGAATCAAAGGTGATTTGCAGCTTTGACGGATCCGCGGACCGATTATGTGCCTGCAGGATGTTGTAGGCAATGGTCCTTTTCCGGGCTTCTTCCTTCGGCAAGGGTCCGGATTCGCTTGGAACCCCGTCGATGAGATATACCCCTTCCCTAAAAAGTTCAATCATTTTTTTTCCTCCCAATCGTGATATATAGTAAAAGCTGCCGCATCTCTGCGACAGCTTCACTATAGCATACAATCCGTCGATTGTATACAATTATTAGAAATTATTCAGTGGTTTTCCGTTTTTCCGAAGAAGCTCTCAATCCCTGTAAGTGATGAGTTTTTTGTTCACTTCAACGATGCGCTCGATCCCGGAATCATCAAAATCATAGGCCGTCGTATGGATCGCCGGATATGCCTTTCCAAAGCTGCAATAGAAGATCGCGCCCTTTGTCCTTTTTAAAAAATGGCCGAAATCCTCGGATCCCCTGCGCGCTTCAGGAGTTTCATACACTTTGTAATTCAATTCGCTGCATGCACGCTTGATCTTGTCCACCGAGGCATCGTGATTGCGCGTTTCCGGGAATACGTCCCGATATTCGAAATCACAGTCCAGGCCTTCCTCTTCGGCAAAGCGCAGCGCGGCTTCTCGGATTTTTTGATCCAGATCATTCATTTCATCTTCGTTTTCACCACGAATAGTCAGCAGAAGGCGGCCTTTGCTGGCCATTACGCCGAATGCTTCGTGTTCGCCCACATCCATCTGCACAACGGTTGCCAGCACAAATCCTTTATACGCCGGATTTTGCATCAGCGTTCTGGTTTCCAGCGCCAGTTTGGAAAGAGCGTAAATAGGATTCTTTCCGTTTTCCGGATTGGCGGCATGGGCGGGACTGCCCGTCATTGTAATAATCATTCCTTTGGATGCGAATTGGATCGTTCCGTATTTAACGGTGATCGTATCATCGGGGTAGTATTTCCCGTGTCCGTGCGCCGCGTAGATTTCGTCGATTTTATTCTCACTGATGAAATCCAGGCAGCTTGCCGCGCCGGAGCCGTTTTCCTCGGCGGGCTGAAAGAGAAAGTAGACATCCCGTTCCGCCCCCTCCGAATTAACCTCCAACGCCAGCGCGGCCAGGGAAGCCGTATGTCCGTCGTGACCGCATTTATGACCGACGCCGGGCTTTGTGGAGCGATACGGCTTGTCAATGTCGTCCTCCACCTTGATCGCATCGCAATCCGCCCGAAAAGCGATGTTGGGATTCCCGTTTATCGGTGAACGATAGACCGCATAAATATAGTGGCCTTTGTCTACGATTTCCAGCTTCGTATAGCGACGCAAGAACTGCATCACCCGCTCCAGCGTCGGCCGTTCCTGGTTGGACAGATCAGGGTGCTGATGGATCTCGTGTCTCAGTTCGATTGCTTTCTTAAGATTGTCTTGATTCATGGAATTCCTCCTTGCAGGCATTCTCTCGAGTGTTGTAATCAATATGCCAACAATTTTCGATACATCTCCACCACAGGCTCGATCAAGTCATCGTCAAAGTCATATTTAGATGTATGGATCATAGGCCTCCCTTCTCCGTAACTCATAAAGAACATTGCACCTTTGGCCAACTTCGTGAAGTGTCCGAAGTCTTCGGAACCCCTGAGCGCGGTGGGAATTTCAAAGACCGGCAATGACAACTCCGCAGCCGCCTTTCTGATTTTTTCGTTGCTCTCCGGATGAGATATCGTTTCCGGAAATGCATCACAGTAGGAAAATTCGCATTGCAGTCCATATTCCTTCGCATTCTTTAATGCTTCTTCTTCCAGTTTGGCCTGAAGATCGTCCATCTCGTTCTCGTACTCTCCCCGTATGGTCATCAACAATTTTCCTTTGCTTGCAGCAACCCCGAAGGCTTCCTCCTCGCCTACATCGATCTGAACGATCGTGGCCAATACAAGACCCTTATAATTTTCAGGAGCGGCGATCTTCTCCGATGCCAAGGCGGTCTTTGCGATGGCAAAGGAGGGGTTTATTCCGTTTTCCGGCTCGCTGGCATGGGACGGTGTTCCGGTCATGGTGATGATCATGCCTTTGGACGCGCAGCACAGCAGCCCGTCCCGAATCATCACCGTGTATTTCGGCTGGCCGGGCTCGTTATGAAAACCGAAGATCTCCGGAATCTGATTATCCGTAATAAAATCCAGGCACTGGGCGGCACCGGTGCCGTTTTCTTCCGCAGGCTGGAACAGGAAGTACACGTCCCGATCTGCGCCGCTTTGGTCGATCTCCAGGGCAAAAGCTGCCATCGTCGCAGTGTGACCGTCGTGACCGCATTTATGAGCCACACCGTCGGTGACAGATTTGTAGGGCTTGTCGATATCATCGTAGACTTTAATGGCATCGTTGTCGCTGCGGAACGCTATGGCCGGTTTCTGCGGATCTTTCGCGCGGTACACTGCATAAACATAGTGACCTTTGTCCATCACGTCGATATTTTTGGTGTTTTCTTTCAAAAAGCGGATGATTCTTTCCAGTGTGGGTCTTTCCTCGTTGGACAGAAACGGGTGCTGATGCAGTTCATGTCGAAAGGCGATGGCTTTTTCTAAATTGTCCGGTTTCATGGTTTTCCTCCTGTTCTCATTGTTGAGGAAAGAGGGGTCGCCCCCTCTTTCCTGAGATTATTTCTGGTAAACAATCTTGCCGCCCACCATGGTGAGTACCGGCAGAATGTCTTTGATCTTCATGGGATCCACGGTGAAAATATCCTGATCCAAGATCACCAGATCGGCATAGTGTCCCGGCTTGATACGACCTTTTACATCTTCTTTGAATTCCATATAAGCGCTTTCCACGGTATAGGCATCGATGGCCGTGGGCACATCCACGCATTCCGCGGGATAGAAGCCTCCTTCCGGAAATCCGGTCAAATCCTTTCGGTTCACCGCGCAGTACACGCAGAGGAAGGGATTGCAGTCTTCCACGGGGCAGTCCGATCCGTAGGAAGCCCGTATATCCAAATCCTTGGCCGTCTTCATGGCCAGGAATGTGGCGCTCAGATCCTTGCCGCATCGACTTTCGATGGCATGCAGATCGCTCTGCAGGAATATGGGCTGGTAAGCGATGAGCACGCCGGATTCCTTAATGCGTTCCAACAGGGGCAAATCCGTGATCTGGCAATGGATCAGGCAGTGGCGCAGTTTATTCTCTCCGCCTGTATAGGTTTTTTCATACGCTGCTGTGGTCTTTTCGATGGCATCGTCTCCGATGACGTGGGTCACGACCTGAAGATCGTGAGCGGCTGCGTAGTCCACCATTTTTTGCTGTGTTTCATCATCGGTGGTTTCTACGCCGAAATTGCCCGGGTCATCCAGATATTCGTGGCGGACCGTGGCAGTTCTGGCACCCAGAGAACCGTCTTTAAACATCTTCAGCGGACCGATGGAAAACCAATCGTCAAAGCCTTCTTCCCGAAACTCGGGACCGGCGATGAAATCTTTCAGGTCTTGCATCCCGGGGCAACCGACCTGGGAGCGATAGCGCAGTAGCGCCTTTCCTTCTTCGTAGAGAGAGCGGATCATATCATGACCCTGTTTCCGATCCGGGATCATAATGCCCACATCGTTGGACTGTACCGACGTGATGCCGTGTGCCACGGCATATTCCATCGCTTTGAGCAACGCCGCTTTCCGTTGTTCCATAGTAGGCGGCGGCAGGATATTCATGGCGGCGAAGGCTGCGTTTTCGCAGAGGTATCCATTGGGCGTCCCGTCTTCTTCCAGAATCACGTCTCCTCCCTCAATTTTATTGTTTTCCTTGGAAAGGCCGATCATCTTCAGCGCCTTGGTATTGGCCGTGGAAGAATGACCGCATCTGCGGGCCAGGACTACGGGGATATCGGTAGCGATCTTGTCCAGGTCGTGACGCGTGGGCACACGCCGCTTGTCCGGATCAAAATCATCCTGATTCCAGCTTTGGGAAAAGAGTCCGTTCTTTGCCCTTTCGGGATGGGCTTTTCGGAAAGCAATACATTTGTCAACGATCTCCTCCACAGACTTGCAGTTGCTTAAATCCACGTTCATCATGGACTGGCCCAGATAGGCCAGGTGCAGGTGGGAATCGTTGAAGCCGGGAATGACCGTGCGGCCTTCGCAATCATACTTTTCGGCATCTCCGGCGACGGAAAGGATATCTTCGTTCTTTCCCACGGCAGTGATCCGATCATGCTCCACCAGGATCGCTTCCTTAAAAACATCCCGGTCCACATAGACTTTCCCGTTATAAAAAGCTTTTTTCATGGATCAACTCCTTCATTCTGCGCTTTGATAGACCACTTTGCCGCCCACCATAGTGAGCACGGGCAGAATGTCTTTGATCTTCATGGGATCCACGCTGAAAATATCTTGGTCCAAAACGACCATATCTGCGTAATATCCCGGTTTGATCCTTCCTTTTACATCTTCCTTGAATTCCATGTAAGCGCTTTCCACCGTATACGCATCGATGGCCGCAGGCACATCCACACATTCTTTCGGGTAGAAGCCGCCTTCCGGGAATCCGGTTTGATCCTTCCGGTTCACAGCGCAGTAAACACAGGGGAACGGATTGCAGTCCTCTACGGGAGAATCCGATCCGTAAGAGGCGCGAATATCCAAATCTCTCGCTGTTTTCATGGCCAAAAACGTGGAACTCAGTTCCTTCCCGCAACGGCTTTCGATGGCGTGTAAATCGGTCTGGAGAAAGATGGGTTGATAGGCGATGAGCACGCCGGATTTTTTGATGTATTTCAACAACGGCAAATCCGTGATCTGGCAATGGATCAAACAATGGCGCAGGTCATTTTTATCACCTTCGTAGGTTTTTGCATACGCCGCCGTAGTCTTTTCAATGGCGTCGTCTCCGATCACGTGGGTCACCACCTGAAGCCCGTGGGCTGCGGCATAGTCCACCATCTCCTGCTGTTTTTTGTCGTCCGTGGTTTCCACACCGTAATTGCCCGTGTCGTCCAGATATTCGTGGCGCACGGTTGCTGTTCTGGCGCCCAATGAACCGTCTTTGAACATTTTTAAAGGTCCCACGGAAAACCAACCGTCATAAGACTCTTCCAAAAACTCAGGGCTTTCGATGTACGCCTTCAGATCTTCCATGGTCGGACACCCTACCTGGGAATGATAGCGAAGTAACGCCTTTCCTTCTTCGTACAGAGATTTGACCATTTCGTAGGCTTCCTTCCGATCCGGAATGATCGTCCCTACATCATTGGACTGAACGGATGTGATACCGTGGGAAACAGCATATTCCATGGCTTTGAGCAAAGCAAGCTTACGCTGCTCGATGGTCAGAGGCGGCACGATCATATGCGCAGCAAATGCGGCATTCTCGCACAGGTATCCGCTGGGAGAGCCGTCTTCTTCCAGAATCACGTCGCCCCCTTCGATCTTGTTGTTTTCTTTCGTCAAGCCCATCATCTCCAGCGCTTTGGAATTCGCAGTCGAAGAATGCCCGCATATACGTGCCAGTACTACAGGGATATCCGTTGCGATCTTGTCCAGATCGTGGCGGTTGGGCAACCTGCGTTTATCCGGATCGAAGTGGTCCTGATTCCAGCTTTGGGAGAAGAGACCGTTCTTTGTGAATTCCGGATTCTCCTTCCGGAAGGCGATACACTTCTCTACCATTTCCTCCACGGACTTGCATCCGCTGAGATCCACATTCAACATGGCCTCCCCCACATACACCAAATGCATATGAGAATCGTTGAATCCCGGAATGACCGTCCGACCTTCGCAGTCGATTTGATCGGCACCCTCTGCCATGGAAAGGATCTCGTCGTTTTTCCCTACAGCTGCGATCCGTCCGTCCTCCACCAGAACAGCCTCCTCGAATACATCTCTGTCTACGTAGACTTTTCCGTTGTACAGTACTTTTTTCATGTTCGCCCTCCTTAGGCCTCCCGAACCAGTGCTTTGAAAATTTCAGTGGCGGATTCGATGAGTTCGTCATCAAAGTCAAAATGCGAAGTGTGGAGCTCCGGCGCATCCATGCCCATTCCCAGGAAGAAGGAAGCTCCTTTTGTCAGTTTTGTAAAGTGGCCGAAGTCTTCAGATCCGCGCAATGCTTCGGGCATTTCGATTACAGGGTATCCCAGTTCTGCCGCCGCTTTTCGCAGCTTTTCATTGCTTTCCGGATGCGAGATGGTTTCCGGGAATGCATCGCAATAGGAAAAGGTGCAAGCCAGTCCGTATTCAGCTGCGTTCTTCAGCGCTTCCGTTTCCAGCTTCTCTTGCAATTCGTCCATTTCCGCTTCGATGGCGCCCCGAATGGTCATTAACAGCTTTCCTTTGCTTGCCGCGACACCAAAGGCTTCTTGCTCTCCCACATCGATCTGAACGATGGTGGCCATGACCAGCCCTTTGTAGTTTTCCGGAGCAGTGATCCGTTCCGTAGCCAAAATGGTCTTGGCGATGGCAAAGGACGGATTTTTTCCATTCTCCGGTTCGCTGGCATGGGCGGGCGTGCCTGTCATTGTGATGGTCATGCCTTTGGAGGCGCAGTTCAT
Source organism: Eubacteriales bacterium (assembly GCA_028692535.1). Classification (GTDB taxonomy): domain Bacteria; phylum Bacillota; class Clostridia; order Peptostreptococcales; family Anaerovoracaceae; genus UBA10908. The sequence goes on from JAQUXD010000040.1 coordinate 11,941, forward strand.
CAATCCGTCACGTACGGTCACCGAGTTTTTCGGCGCGCCGGGATGGTCGTGAAACGCATAGATCTCGGTGATGGCGTTGTCGGTGACGAAGTCCGTGCATGTGGCTGCTCCGGAGCCGTTTTCTTCGGCGGGCTGGATCAGGAAGTACACATCTCTGTCAGCCCCTTCCTGATCGATCTCCAGCGCGAAGCCACACATGGTCGCAGTGTGTCCGTCATGGCCGCATTTGTGGCCTACGTCTTCCTTTAATGATTTATACGGCTTGTCGATATCGTCATCGACCTTGATCGCATCGCAGTCCGCACGGAAGCCGATGGACGGCTTTTTCGGATCGGACGCGCGGTATACAGCGTAAACATAATGACCTTTATCGACAATTTCCAGGTTTTTCGTATTTTCACGAAGAAAACGCAGCACCCGCTCCAAAGTGGGCCGCTCTTCGTTGGAAAGATCCGGGTTTTGATGTATTTCATGCCTCAACGCTACGGCTTTGTTGAAATTCTCTTTTTTCATCTCTGATAGACCACCTTTCCGTTCACCATGGTCAGCACCGGTTGAATGTTGATGATATCCATCG
>JAQUXD010000041.1 GCA_028692535.1 Eubacteriales bacterium
TTGTATTCCACGGCTCGACGGATCGTTTCCCACCAGTATTCCCGGCGACTTTCATCCGGCAGCCAGCGGGAATACGTCCGATAAAACACGAAACTGCCCAGCTGGTTCATGGGAGAAGGGGCATGCTTGTACGGACTGATGAAGTCTTCGGAAATGACGCGTCCGTCCTGCTTTCTGCGCTCGCCTCTGGTCTTGTCCCGTTCGTAACGGTAAATGATGAATTTTTTGGCCACATCCTTGCGTTCGCTGGCCATGAGAAAATCTTCCACCAGATCTTGAAGGTCTTCTACTTTGATCAGTCGATTGGACCGCTCTACTTGCTTTTCGATAGCAGCGGCGATACCGCCCGAAAGATTCGCATCCACCCCCAGACGTGTCTCCTGCATCGCTTTCTCTATGGCTGTCTTGATCTTTGCTGCGTCGAAACTGACTTCCGTTCCGTCTCTTTTGATAACAGTCTTCATTTTCGTTCCTCTAATCTATATATAGGGATATATCTCATCACAAACACATTATATAGTATCGCATTGTGCGGAGCAAGAATCATTTACCGGCAATGTGTTTTTTTCTTTACAATTCTTCTGTTAACCGATAAAATTGTATACAAATTAACTTGATTACAGAAAGGATACCTGATGATCACCACACAAGCCTCGGCAGCCTCCACGATCCTCTCGCTGCCACAGAATTTGTTCAATCAGCTGCGGGATGACATTCTTCAGGGAAAGATCGGCGCGGGAGAAAAACTGACGGAGCAGCGGATCTGCAAAGAATATAATGTAAGCCGTACGCCGGTTCGGGAAGCATTTCAGAAACTGGAACTGGACGGACTGATCCAGATTATTCCCAACAGAGGCGCCTTCGTGATCGGACTTTCCCGTCAGGATATCGAAGATATGTACGAGTTGCGCAAAGCCTACGAATCCATCGCAGTGCGGTGGGCCATCGAACGCATTACGGAGCAGGAATTCGAAGAACTCGAAGAAGCTTACGACATCATGGAATTTTACACCCAAAAGGGTGAAGCCGAAAAAATGCTTCAAATCAATATGCACTTCCACAATCTCATTTACAGCGCAACAAAAAACAGGATGTTGCAGCACGTACTGGCCTCTTATCAGATCTATACGAAAAACACTAAGGTCAGCAGCGAATATATCCGCGCATACCTGGAAGAAGTCTTGGAGGAGCATCGTCAGATCTTCCTGGCATTCAAGGCCAAAGACAAGGAGGCGGCCACCCGCGCCGCCGTCTGCCACATGGAAAACGGGAAGCGAAGAGCCGGATTTGACTTGGATTAATCTGTGAACAATCGCAAAATAATCTTGTAAGATACGGGTCGACTATGGTATATTTACCGATATTGTGAAGATTTCTTCACAAGTTTCTTTGTGTCAAACAGCAATACAAGCGAAAGGTCCAACCATGAAAAAAGGCGATTATTACGGCAGTCATCGGGTCATTTCCCCCAAAGGGCTGCTCCCCCAGGCCGCAGACAAGATCGACAACGATCCTGTTCCGTATACCAACGAGATTTTGATCGACGTCATTGCCCTGCAGCCCACCGCCACCGCTTTCGGCCGCATCAAAAACGAATGCGACGGAGACACGGAGCGCATCGCCAGAACCATTCTGGATATTGTTGAAGATCGTGGTAAATTTCAGGATCCCGTCACAAAGTCCGGCGGCATGCTGATCGGAAAGATCAAAGAGATCGGAGCTGACCTGAAGGGCAAGATCGGGGCAGAAGAAGGCGATAGGATCGCCACACTGGTATCCTTGTCGCTGACGCCTCTGAAAATCTACAGCATCGACCGCATCGATACGGAAACGGAGCAGGTTTACTGCAAGGCGGATGCCATCCTGTTCGAAAGCGGCATCTTCACGAAGATCCCCGAAGATCTGGGACAGGAACTTTCCCTGGCCATTATGGACGTAGCCGGCGCCCCGGCCCAAGTAGCGGTCAACGCCAAAGCCGGTGACATCGTAACCGTGATCGGCGCCGGAAAAGCAGGACTTCTTTGTCTGGCAGAAGCAAAAAAGCGGGTGGCGCCTACCGGGACGGTCATCTGCATGGAATATTCCAAAGCGCAGTGCGAGCTCGTAAAAGCGCTGGGCATTGCCGATATCGTGATCCAGGCCAACGGCCAGGAGCCCCTGGCAAGCTATCAAGCCTATCTGGAGGCGACAGGTGGAAAGCTGGCAGATTTTACGGTCAATACGGTCAATGTGCCAAACACAGAACTATCCGCTATTTTGGTCACAAAGGACTCCGGAAAAATATATTTTTTCAGCATGAGCACCGACTTTGTGAAAGCATCTCTGGGCGCAGAAGGCGTTAAAAAGCACGTATCCATGCTTATCGGAAACGGATACTACCCCGGGCATGCCGAAATTACATTCGACATTATACGGAACAATCGGAAGGTTCGTGAGTATTTCGTCGGGAGATATTGCAAGTAGTATTGCAAACCTCCACTGAAAAGGCCGCATCGCGGCAACGCGTTTTTATATGCCGGCGCATGCCGGTAAGCTACGAAAGCAGAAGGAGAAAAAACATGAAAAAAATCATTAGCATTTTGCTCGTGCTGACCATGGTGTTTGCACTGGCAGGTTGCGGTGGCGGCGGTACCGAGCCCGAAGCCGAGGATACCATCCTCATCCGGATCGGTCATACCGACTCCTCCACCCGCTCAACCAACACCGCCGGCCTGTGGCTGGCAGATTACCTCGCGGAAGAAACCGACGGCCGCGTGGTCGTAGAAATGTATCCAGACGGCCAGGCCGGCGACGATCCGGACATGGCTGCAGGCGTCAAGCTGGGAACCATCGAATTCTACTTCGGTCTGGCCTCGGTCATCTCGGCCATCGCCGGAGACGAAGCCAGCTGCGTGGATCTTCCGTACCTGTATCCCACCTACGAAGACTGGATCACCGGCACCTTCGAAAACGGGGGACTGGAACTCTTCAACGAAGCGTTGGCAGAAGCTGGCTACACCGCAGTAGACATGCTTTACAACGGCATGAGAAACGTGATCAGCAGAGACAAAGTCTATCATAATTCCGAAGACTTCAACGGCACAAAGATCCGGATCTCGCAGAACGAACTGAACGTTACGCTGTGGCAGGCCATGGGCGCGAACCCCACACCGATGGCGTGGGGCGAAGTTGTCACATCCCTTTCTCAGGGCACCATCGATGCGTTGGATCACTCTCTGGGCGTATTCAACGACTTCAGCCTGTATGAGATGGCTCCTTATGTCACCATTACCAATCACTGCAGCTCTCCCTATCCTCTGGTCTGCTCCACGGAATGGCTGGAATCGCTTCCCGAAGACCTGAAGCCCATCATTCTGGACGGCATCCATCAGATGTGCGAAATGCAGAGAGCAGAAGAAAGAGCTAACGAAATGGAATACCTCGCCAGCTTCGAAGCTGCCGGCGCAACCATTTACGAACTGACCGCGGAAGAATCCGCAGCATTCAAAGAACTCTGCAAGCCCGCATACGACCTTTGGGCCGAAAAAGTCGGACAGGATCTCATCGATGCCTGGCTGGCCACCTGCCCCGAATAATCTGAACCGACGAAGGTATTGACCCGACAATGATCCGAACCGGGAGATCACCCCCGGTTCGGATCACAATATATCCCGCAGTAGAAGCAATCGGGATAGGAAGGAGAACGCAACGTGCCCTTCGGGCCTGTTTGCGCGATGAAAAGATGAAAAACCGTTTCAACATCTTTACACTTTTCAATAAAATCGAAGAAATCACAATCATTGCAATGTTCTCCGCTATGGTTATCATCATCTTTGCACAGGTGATCATGCGTTACGTTTTCAACAATTCCCTTTATTGGTCGGAAGAGCTTGGGAAGTTTTTCTTTGTCTGGATTTCCTGGCTGGGAATCAGTCTGGGCGAAAGAGAAGGAGAGCATATCAAAATCACGATGCTCACGGACAAACTCCCGTTCAAAAAAGCCCATGTGTTCAACATCATTTCCTCGTTGATCGTCCTGGGGATCTGTCTCGTAACGTTCTACTATAGCTCGAGCCTTGTTATTTCACAATGGACCACAAAGTACGCCGGCATCCACATCAGCATATCCTGGGGATATCTGGCTGTCGCCGTGGGCACCGGCCTGATGTCCGTCAGAAGCGTTGCCGCTATCTTGAAGTCCGTCAAAAGCATCAAAGAAGGCCCCCCCGCAGACGAAGAGATTCTGCAGGAAGAGATGCGCATTGAGGAAGGGGGCGAAGCATAATGGATCCCACATTACTCGTTTTGTTTGTGACATTGTTCGGTATGCTGGTCGTCGGTGTGCCCGTAGGATTCGCCATCGGCGGCGCGACCATGCTCTCCATGTTGCTGACCACGAATCAAAATATGATCATCAGTGCTCAATACTGCTATTCCGGCATTTTTTCGTTTACGGTCATGGCCATCCCCTTCTTTATGCTTGCGGGAACCGCCATGTCCACCGGAGGGATCGCAAAGCGGATCGTGGATTTCGTATCGTCTCTGGTGGGGTTCGTCACCGGCGGTCTGGGCGCCATCACCATATTGGCCTGCATGTTTTTCGGCGCGCTTTCCGGCTCCGGAATGGCAACGACTTCCGCCATCGGCGGCATGATGATCCCGGAAATGAAAAAGAAGGGGTACGACCCGGCTTACGCTGCGACACTGGTGTGCTTCGGCGGGACCGTGGGACCCATCATTCCCCCGAGTCTGTCTTTCGTGCTGTATGGCGCAACCACGAAGGTTCCGGTTCCCACACTGTTTTTAGCCGGTATCATCCCCGGTATTTTCATCGGGCTGAGTTTTCTGGCCACCAACATCATTATGTGTAAAAAAATGGGCCAGGATGTGGCGATCAAAACCGCAGCCGCGAAGGTATCCGTCGCAGAAGGAATGAAGCAACGCGCCCGTCTGATCTGGAAGACGTTCCGTGAAGGATTTTGGGCTTTGCTGTCGCCGGTCATCATTTTGGGCGGCATTTATTCGGGAATCTTTACGCCGACGGAAGCCGCCTGTGTTTCTGTGGTCTATTCCATATTGGTGAGCATTTTCATCTATAAAGAAATGGATCTGAAAGGATTGTACAAGACGCTTCTGGTCGCCTCTGTACTCAACGGCGTCACCTCGTTCCTGCTGGGATACTCCACGGTATTTTCCACGTTCATGACCTTCGAGCGGGTGCCCCAGGCTATATCCATGTTCCTGATGAACGTTTCGGAAAATCCCATGGTCATCCTGCTGGTCATCAACGTCATTTTGCTGGTCATCGGCTGTTTTCTGGACACAGTGCCTGCGATCATCGTCATGGCGCCCATGCTGTTGCCCACCATCACCCACTTCGGCATCAGCCCGGTCCACTTCGGCGTGATCATGGCGGTGAACCTGGCTTTCGGACTGTGTACTCCCCCTTACGGATGCAACCTGTTCGTAGGCGCCGCCGTGGCAAAGATCAAGATGGAAAGCATGTTCAAATACATCATTCCGTTCTTCCTGGTTGCCATCGTGCTCCTTATGATTATCACCTATGTTCCGTCCTTATCGCTGTTCTTCATCGAATGACGGTCAACAGAACCCTCAAAGCCCCTTCTGTTCGAAGGGGCTTTTTGATACGCGCAAGTGAAATGAGACTGTAAACCCGAACGCAAACAAGGTATAATGCTTATAAAAGAACCTATAGCCGTCAAACAGGAGGAGTTGACATGATTGATCTGACCATTCAAAAAAAAGGACTGGAAAGCAACATCCGCAAAGCGCGGGAAAACAATATCATCATTCCGACCATCGCTCAGATGCGCGACCCGGGGACAATCCCCCCATCCATTGTGGATAAGCTTAAAAGCGTGGGTCTTTGGGAAGTCAATCCCCTGAACCTGTTTCGTATCACCTGGAAAAACGAACCAAAGGAAAACGGCGGTCAATTCCAAAAGGTGCCCAACTACATCGAGCTGCCTTCGACGCTGACAGGCGTTCCCTGCCGTATTTTTGCCATGGTGGGCAAATGGTTTCCAACCGGCTGTCATAAAGTCGGAGCCTCCTTCGGTTGCCTGGCGCCCAGGCTGCTCACCGGTCAGTTCGACGCAGACTATCACAAGGCCGCCTGGCCGTCCACTGGCAACTACTGCAGAGGCGGTGCCTTCAACTCCAAGCTTCTGGCCTGCCATTCCATCGCCATCCTGCCCGAAGGCATGTCCAAAGAGCGCTTTGAATGGCTTCAAACCATCGCAGGCGAGGTGATCGCCACGCCCGGCAGCGAATCCAATGTCAAGGAAATTTTCGATAAATCCTGGGAATTGAAACAGCGACCGGATGTGATGGTATTCAACCAGTTCGAAGAAATGGGCAACGCGCTCTGGCACTACAATGTCACCGGCACAGCCATGGCCGACGTATACGAAGACCTCAAATTGCCGGGCAACCGCTTCGCCGGCGCCTGCTTCACTTCCGGTTCAGCCGGAACCATGAGTGCCGGCGATTATTTGAAAGACGTTTATCCCGCCTTGAAGCTGGCTGTGGGAGAAGCACTCCAGTGTCCTACTATTTTGGCCAACGGTTTCGGCAGCCACAGGATCGAAGGCATCGGAGACAAACATATCCCCTGGATCCACAACGTAAGAAACACGGATATGGTGATCGACATTGATGACGAAGATTCTCAAAGACTGCTCCGGCTGTTCAATACAGACCCGGGAAAGCGCTATCTGAAAGAAGAACTGAAACTGGAAGATGAACAGATCGAGGCGCTGTCCCTGATGGGCATTTCGGGCATCGCAAACCTGCTGTGCTGCATCAAGATGGCCAAGTACTACGAATTGACCGAAAAGGATGTGATCGGCACCGTACTGACCGACTCCGCAGACATGTACCGCTCCAGGATCGAAGAATTGGACGCGCTCCATGGCACTTACGATCTTCAGGAAGCCGAGATGGATCATCAGCTGCATTTGTTGGGCATGCGCACCGACAATATGGCAGAGCTCACCTATACAGATCGCAAACGGATTCACAACCTCAAGTACTATACCTGGGTAGAACAACAAGGAAGGGATGTGGATGAACTGAATGCGCTGTGGTACGATCCCGAAAACACATGGGAAGCCGTTCATACCCAGGCGAAAGAGCTGGATGCGCTGATCGAAGCATTCAATGAAGCAACGGGACTTCTGAAGAATTGAAGGGATACAAACAGGAACAAATGACTGCAACGATCACACGGCATGTCAGAGATACACTGGCATTGCTGCAGACCTCTGACATCCTGGGCAAGCAGGAGATCCGGGCGGAAGCCCTTTTGAAAAAATTGGAGGAAGAACTGATCACCGTTGCGGTGATCGGCCAATTCAAGCGGGGGAAAAGTGCTCTGGTCAACGCCCTGCTGGGCGAAGCGTTGTTGCCGGTAGGTATCGTGCCGGTCACCTCCGCTGTCACTGAAATCCGCTACGGGACTCCGGGGGCCACCGTTCGTTATCATAATGGCTTGGTAAGGCCGACAAAGATCGATCAGCTGTCCCGATTCATCAGCGAACAGGAAAACCCGGACAATCATCTGGGCGTATCCTCCGTCCGGATTTTCTCCGCCTCCCCCTTTCTGCAGGAAGGGCTCACCTTTGTGGATACCCCCGGCGTGGGATCCTTCCACAAGCACAACTCCGATGCCGCCTATGCCTTTGTCCGGGAAAGCGATGCAGTGATTTTTATGCTGTCGGTGGATACGCCAATCAACGAAATCGAAATCGAATTTCTGCGAAATACCCGGATGTTTGCAGGGAAGTTCTTCTTTGCGGTGAATAAAATAGACACCATCGATGCCCCTGAGCTTCAGACCTACCTGGATTATTGCAGGAATCTGCTGCAAAGGCTCATGGATACGGAAGATGTGACCATCTTTCCTCTCAGCGCAAAGACCGGCGCCGGTGTGGAACAACTGAAGGAAAAGCTGCTGCGCGAATGCAAGACCGGCATTCGTGAAATCCTGCGAGAATCCGCCAGATTGAAGCTTCGCGATATCGTGACCGAAGCGTTGGCGCAAATCGAGCTGTACTGGAAAGTTCTGTTGATGCCGCCCGTGATTCTGAAAAGAACACTGAAGCAAATGAGCGAAACACTGAACGACTTCCGGCTGCAGGCCGAAGAAACAGTTCGAGCGCTGCAGGCCGACCGAAAGGTGGTTATTCCGGGATTGGAAGAAATGCTGGAGGCGCGGATCAATGAATGCAAGCTTGCTCTGACGGAAGCTGTCACAGATATTTTCGGTATGGATTACCATTATGAAATCACCGACCTGGAACTTATGGACCGGACCGGTGATGGATTTGAAATGCCTCTGGCCGAGGAACTTGGAAGGCGATACATCCAAACAACCGAAAGACTGTTTGAGGACCTGCAGACAACGCTGAACCGCGTATTACTGTATCGAAACGACAGCACGGTGGAAGTCGTTACACGCATTTACGAACTGAACCGCATGACCCGGCAGCTCCGCAGGACCCGGGACCTTTTGGAAAACAAGGAGGAAGCATGAAACACATACGTATTACCCGGGAATTCTGGACGCTGTTTCCGGAAGCGCGCGTCGCTGTGGTCTGCCTGACCGGAATCCGCAACACCGGTTCTCATCCCCGGATTGAAGAAGAACTGCGATGCGCCAACGAAAAAGCTGTTCAATACCTGGAGAAGGAAATATTCAGCGAGAATCCGGCGGTGGCGGTCTGGCGGGATGCCTATCGGCGGTTCAAAACGAAGAAAGGTGTCCGAAGCTCCATCGAAAACCTGCTGAAGCGTGTTGAAAAAGGAAATCCGGTCAGTACAATCAATCCGCTGGTCGATCTTTACAACGCCATTTCTCTGGAATACGGACTTCCCTGCGGGGGAGAAGACATCGATACCCTTCAGGGGGATCTTCTTCTGACCCTGGCAAACGGAGGAGAATCCTTTCTGGCTCTGGGGGATGAAGCCGAAGATCCGGCCCTGCCGGGCGAGGTGGTCTACAAGGACGACCTGGGAATCGTCTGCCGTTGCTGGAACTGGCGGGACGGCATCCGCACCATGCTCACGGAGCAAACCTCCAATGCGCTGCTGGTCATGGAGTCCGTAGATCCCGGCCGTCACGAAGCGCTGGTAGAGGCGGCGAGACAGCTGTCAGAACGGGCTGTCCGTTGTTTGGGCGGTGAAAGTCGCATTAAGATCCTGGACCGAAACGACAGCGCGTTTCCGCTTCTCTAGCCACTGATACAAAAAAAACCGCGCCGATGGCGCGGCTTTTTTAATTGCTTTATATTCGTTCTACATCGATACCTGCGAACTCTCCATTCAGATCGAAAGAAGGAAGATCGTTCCGACGCAGAATCTCATCAGCAAGAGTTTCCTTCCGAATGAACGCGTCGTACGCTTCGATGGCTTCGGATACCGCTTCGCTGGGATCCACATAAATGCGAATTCGATCCATCATGTCGAAATCCTTTTGCTTACGCATTTGCTGGACCTTGGAAATCAGCTCCCGCGCCAGTCCTTCCACGGCAAGTTCCTTGGTGACCGTGGTATCCAGGATCACACAAAGGCCGTTCTCCAGGGCAGCCGTGAACCCTTCCTTGGCAGAAACAGCCACATCCACCATATCTGTCGTGATCTCTGCGTCTTCGCCGTTCAAGTTCATGGACAGAGCACCCTTCTCCGCAAGAACGTTGATCAATTCCTTCGCGTTCGCCTTGGCAAGCGCTGCCGCAAAAGGTTTGATCTTTGCGCCGAGCACCGGTCCGGCGGTCTTAAAGTCCGGCTTGAGACCGTAGTTGATATACCGGTCCATGTCCTTTTCGAACACTACGCTCTTTACGTTGAGCTCTTCCTGGATCAGCTCTGACATATAGGAGATCATCTCATCATATTTTCCGTCGATCAAAAGCTCCCGGAGGGGTTGGCGCACTTTGATGCGAGATTTTTCACGGATCCCTCTGGCCATAGTCACGATCTGTCGGACCAGATCCATTCTCTCCTCCAATTCCGTGTCGATCAACGTACCATCGCATTGAGGATAGTCGGCCAGATGGACCGACTCCGCGCCGGTCAAATGGATGTAGAGTTCATCGGAAATAAACGGAGCAAAGGGCGCGATCAGTCTGGATACGCCCTCCAGCACTTCGAAGGTTGTGACATAGACACTCTTCTTGTCGTCGGAAAGGTCATCGGCATAAAAGCGCCTGCGTGCGCGGCGAATATACCAGTTTGAAAGATCCTCTGCTACAAAATCCTGGATTTTCCGAACGCTGCGGTTGTGATCGTAGACGTCCATGGCTTCCGTGACATCCTGCACCAATCGGTGGTATTTGGAAAGGATCCACCGATCCAGCTCGGGACGGTTTTCCGGCGCCACAAAACAGGCTGCGGGATCGATCCCGTCATTATTGGCGTAGAGAGTAAAGAAATTGTAGACATTGCGGAGGGTTCCGAAAAACTTACCCTGTACGTCTATCAATCCGTCCTCGTCGAACTTGGTGGGGAACCACACCGGAGACACATACAGCAGATACCACCGGGTGGCATCGGCGCCGTACTTGTCGAAAAGCGCAAAGGGATCCACGGTATTCCCCTTAGATTTGCTCATCTTCTTGCCTTCTTTATCTAATACCAGATCGTTGACCAGCACGTTCCGATAAGGCGATTGTCCTTTAATGAAAGTGGCGATGGCCATGAGCGAATAGAACCAGCCGCGGGTCTGATCGATGCCTTCGCAGACAAAGTCAGCAGGAAACAGTTTGTCGTCAAAGATGTCCGCATTTTCAAATGGATAGTGATGCTGGGCGAAGGGCATGGCACCGCTGTCGAACCAGCAATCCAATACTTCAGGGATCCGGGTCATGGATTCTCCGCACGCGGGGCACCGGAGGTGCACCTCGTCCACATACGGACGGTGCAGTTCGATGGACTCGTCGATGGGCTCAATGGCTTTATCCGCCAATTCCCGGCGAGATCCGACGGATTCCAGATGACCGCAGGAACAGCGCCAGATGTTGATCGGCGTGCCCCAATACCGGCTTCTTGAGATGGCCCAGTCCTTGACGTCGGCGATCCAGTTGCCGAACCGGCCTTCTCCGATAAACGGCGGGTACCAGTTGGTGCTGTCATTGTTGGCCACCAGCTGATCCTTCAGCTTCGTCATTTCGATGTACCAAGAGGGCTTGGCATAATAAATGAGCGCCGTGCCGCAGCGCCAGCAGTGCGGATAGTTATGCTCCAGTTTTTCTTTGGCATAGATCTTGTTGTCTGCAGCCAGATATTTGATGATGTCGACGTCCAGTCCTTCTTCCATCACAAAACGGCCTGCCCAAGGCGTCTCGGTGTACCGCCCCTCCTCATCCACCGGATTGGGGACCGGAAGATCGTATTTTCTCCCGGTGCGATAGTCGTCCTCCCCGAAGGCAGGCGCCGTATGGACGATGCCGGTGCCGTCTTCCACGGTCACGTAGTCGCCTACCGTCACGTAGAACGCCTTTTTATCCACCTTGATGAATGGCATCAGCTGTTCATATTCCATGTACTCCAAGTCGCTTCCCTTGACGGTCTCCAGGATGGTGTAAGGACCGTTGGGACCCAGGACCTTCTCGGCCAGTGCACGGGCAACATATAAAACTTCACCGTTCTGTTCGGCTTTGACATAATCGATCTGAGCGCCTACGGTAAGCGCCACATTGGAGGCCAGGGTCCAGGGGGTGGTGGTCCATGCCAGGAAATAGGTGTTCGGCTCCCCTTTTTTCCGAAACCGGCAAGTCAGTGTGTTGGCTTTGACCTCTTTGTAACCCTGAGCGACTTCGTGAGAGGCCAAGCCCGTGCCGCAGCGGGGGCAATAAGGGAGGATCTTGTGACCCTCGTAGATGAGCCCGCCTTTGAAAAATTCTTTCAGCAGCCACCAGACCGATTCGATGTAATTGTTTTCCAGGGTAATGTACGGGTCGTCCAAATCAATGAGATAGCCCATCCTCCGGGTCATTTCCCGCCACATTTTTTCGTAAGTGAACACGGACTCCCGGCACTTTTGATTAAATGCACCGATACCGTAGGCCTCGATGTCCTTTTTCCCGGACATACCCAGCTGCTTTTCCACTTCGATTTCCACGGGGAGGCCATGGGTATCCCAACCAGCCTTTCTGTGCACCTGATATCCCTTCATGGTCTTATATCTGCAGACCGAATCTTTCAGGGTTCGGGCAATCACATGATGAATCCCCGGCTTTCCGTTGGCCGTTGGAGGGCCTTCATAGAATAAAAACGCCGGCCTGCCTTCGCGGGTCGAGACGCATTTTTCCAAGAGCTGCTCCGCTTCCCAAGCATCCGCCTGGGCATTCTGAACATCTGCGATGGGTTTCTCCGATAGATTATTAAACATGTCCGCTTCCTTTATAGGTCGTTTATTCACAATGATTACACAGTTAAATAGTATAGTTTAAAGCCCTTGTGCCGTCAAGTCTCAGGAGTGAAGCCGTTCCAACACCTCGTAAATGACCGCGG
>JAQUXD010000042.1:0-10446 GCA_028692535.1 Eubacteriales bacterium
ATCATGTTCGGAGGTGAAGAATAATGGCATTGGCAAAAGACTATGCTTCCGTCATGGGAAGATCCAACGAAATCATGAAGACAGCGCTGGGCTTGGATTATCAGGATTTTGAATCCGGTTCGGTGAAATTCGATTACGAAGGACTGATGAAGTCCACAGGATATACACTGGATGAGGTCAATCGCATCCAAAGCCTCACCGGCGTGGGCAACACGCCGTTGCTGGAGCTGCGGAATCTATCCGCGCTCTCCAGAAAGTACGCCAAACCCGGCTTCGGCGCTCGTATTTTCGCCAAGGACGAAGCGGCCAATCCTTCCGGAAGCTTTAAGGCAAGAAGAGCGGCCTGTGCCGTAGCCCATGCTAAAAAATTGGGCTACAAAGGCGTGATCGCCGCCACGTCGGGCAACTACGGAGCCGCCGTGGCCTCACAGGCCGCCATGCAGGGCTTGCGCTGCATCATCGTTCAGGAATGCTACGATTCCAGAGGCGTGGGACAGCCCGAGATCGTCGAGAAAGCCAGACGCTGTGAAGCCTACGGCGCCGAGGTGGTCCAACTGACCGTGGGGCCGGAGCTATTCTACAGTTTTCTGTCGCTGCTGGAAGATTCGGGATATTTCAACGCATCCCTCTATTCTCCCTTCGGCATCGCCGGCGTGGAAACCCTTGGGTATGAAATCGCCATGCAGTGCCGGGAAAAGCTGGGAAAGGATCCGGAAGTGGTCGTCTGCACCAACGCGGGCGGCGGCATGATCACCGGAACCGCCAGAGGTCTTTTGAAGGCCGGCGCCACGAATACGCAGTTCGTCGGCGCATCCATCGACCTGACGGGGTTGCACATGGCTTCGGACAAGCAGTTTAATCGGAAATCCTGCACCACGGGCCATACAGGCTTCGGCGTTCCCTACGCCACGGATCCCGACCACTCCGACGTGCCCAGGAGCGCCGCAAGACCTCTTCGTTACATGGATCGCTATGTCTATGTGACCCAGGGCGAAGTGTTCTATATCACGGAGGCACTGGCTAATCTGGAAGGGATCGAGAGAGGACCGGCGGGCAATACTGCTCTGGCGGCCGCCTTCGCCCTGGCTCAGGAACTGCCCGAGGATGCGGTGATCGTGATCAGCGAAACGGAATACACCGGCGCAGGCAAGCACATTCAGCCTCAGCTGGATTTTGCCAGAGACAACGGTATTGAGATCCTCTTCGGCGATCCTTCTCAGGATAGGCCCGGTGAAAATATCGTGCTGCCCAAGGATCCCAGCCTGATCCGCTGCAAGGACGCGGATCTGGACCGCATGCGCGCCTCCTTGATCCGGAAGGCCGCTGCGACCCGCAATGCCAATCCCACACCGGAGGATATCGCATTCCTGGCTGAAGAAACCAAGACCGACGAAGCCTTCGTCCGGTCCGTATTGGAGCAATAACAGTACGGGCGGGGATTCTCCCCGCCCGTCATTTCCATGAACGAAGGAGAATAAGATGAAAAGAGCGGATGATTTTCAGGAGAGAAGAAAACATCTGGCAGGAATGACGGACCAGGAATTGTACGATCATTTCTGGGCAGTTACAAGCCAGGTGGTGGATCCTCTGATCGAACTCGGCAAAAAAAACACCACACCCTCTATCGAAAGGGCCGTCTTGATGCGGATGGGCATTTCTTCTCAGCAAACACAGGCCATCGTCGAGGGCTGCATGGACAAAGGGCTCATGGGCAAGGGCGCGGGCCACTGCGTGTACAAGCTGTCCAAAGCTAAAAATATCAGCCTTCGGGAAGCCGGAGATCTTCTGGCCGGAGGCAAAGGCTGGGACGAAGTGGCTGCATCGTTCAAAGGAGGCAAGTAATATGGCACAGGAGAAGTTGAACAAGAATGTCAAGATCGATGTGGAAGAGATCCTCAAAGATCTGGAACAGTATACGCCTCGCAGAACAGGATGGACCTGGCGGAAAAAGGATCCCGAGCTCACAATGGGACCCTTTCGGTATCGGGATATGTCCCAGCCTTTGAAGCAGAGCACAGGACTTCCCTCATCGAAGTATTTTGACTATATGGATCCTCAACCCTCGGAAGTGATCACTACGGAGATCGCATCAGGCCGGTTCGAGGACGATATTCGCAGAATGCGCATGGGCGCATGGCATGGAGCAGATCACATCATGGTCATCCGGACCATGGGCCAGTCCCACATCGACGGACTCATCGAAGGAACCCCGGCCGGTATCGGCGGTGTTCCCATCACCCGGAAGCAGGTTCGGGCTCAGCGCAAAGCTTTGGATCTGATCGAGGACGAAGTCGGCCGTCCCATCAACTACCACTCCTATGTGTCTGGTGTGGCCGGTCCCGATGTGGCGGTCATGTTTGCCGAGGAAGGCATGAACGGCGCTCATCAGGATCCGCAGTACAACGTACTTTACCGGAACATCAACTGCGTTCGCTCTTTTGTGGACGCCTGCGAATCCAAAAAAGTCATGACCTGGGCCAACATTGCTCAGATCGACGGTGCCCACAACGCCAACGCTACGGCACGGGAAGCCTGGAAAGTGATGCCTGAGCTGATCGTTCAGCATGCCATCAACTCCTTGTTTTCCGAAAAGGTGGGCATGAAGCCCGAGAACATCTGCCTGTCTACGGTTCCGCCCACGGCCCCGCCGGCACCCTGCATGTATCTGGATCTGCCCTATGCGGTGGCCTTGCGGGATTACATGGACCGTTACAAGATGCGCGCCCAGATGAACACCAAGTACATGGAAGCCTCTGCCCGGGAAGCGACGGTCACCCACGTGCTTAACATGCTGATTTCCAAGTTGACAAGAGCGGACATCCAGTCCACTATCACCCCGGACGAAGGTCGGAACGTGCCTTGGCACATTTATAACATCGAAGCCTGCGACACCGCCAAACAGACCCTGGTCGGTTTGGACGGACTCATGGAGATGGTATCCCTGAAAGATGAAGGACCTCTGAGAGAGCAAGCCAGAGAGATCAAGGAAAGAGCTTGTCTCTTTATGGAAGAGATCGTACAGACCGGCGGTTATTTCAAAGCGGTCGAGGAAGGCTTCTTCGTAGACAGCGGAAAATACCCCGAACGGAACGGCGACGGCATCGCCCGGAAAATCGAAGGCGGCACCGGATTCGGATTTATATTCGAGAGAGATCCGGACTATATGGCACCGGTCACGGCTCATTT
This sequence comes from Eubacteriales bacterium, assembly GCA_028692535.1. GTDB lineage: Bacteria > Bacillota > Clostridia > Peptostreptococcales > Anaerovoracaceae > UBA10908. The sequence continues at coordinate 3,187 of JAQUXD010000042.1, forward strand.
CGGAAACAACAATGTAGAACAGTACGGAGGAGATCCCAAAGATCCTTCTGCCCTGATCGGCGGCTGTACCTTCGAAGACCGCAGCAAGATCGTTTTTGTGGACGAGCTGGACGAAGTGGACAACGTGAACGTCCGGATGAAGGAAGTGGAAAAATACAGAAACTCGTCTTTGGTCAAGCCTGAAATGGAATGGATGGCCGACGGCATCATCATGCTGAACATGTTCATTCCCGAAGAGCGGCGGACTGCGGAAGTGGTAGCCGTGGAGATCGGCAAAAAGCTGGGCCTGCTGGAACCGGAAGTCATCAATCGGGAAGTGATGCAGGATGCGGAAGGCACCCGAATCGAACTGAAGGGCAGAGTGCCCTTTGACATCGATGTGGCTGGCTTGGTGATACCGCCCGAGCCCAAATATCTGACCGACCAGGAGATCCGCGACGATGTGAGCGCCCACCCGCTGAAGGTGGTTTGCGCTACCGTAGGGCAGGACGAGCATTCGGTGGGACTCCGGGAGATCATCGATATCAAGCATGGCGGTATTGAACGCTTCGGGATTGAGATCCACTATCTGGGAACATCCTGTCCCGTGGAAAAACTGGTGGATGCGGCAGTGGAGCTGAAAGCGGAGGCGATCCTGGCTTCCACCATCATTTCTCACGATAACATCCATTATAAGAACATGAAGCGGATCCACGAGCTTGCCGTTGAAAAGGGGATTCGCGACGACGTGATCATCCTCTGCGGCGGGACCCAGGTCATACCCGAAGAAGCTTTAAAGACCGGCATCGACGCCGGCTTCGGAAGAAACAGCCACGGCATCGACGTGGCGACTGCCCTGGTGGAAAAACGCCGGGAAAAAAGAGAAAAGAAATAGACAGAACCCCCCGCGGCGGGACCGAAGGGTCCCGCCGCGGATATCACCAGAAAAATCCGGGGCGGCTTTCAAAGCCGCCCCGCTGTGGAGAAAGCATGGATATCGATGTATTGGTAGCCGAGATCGGCTCAACGACCACCGTGGTCAACGCATTTCGCGGATTGGACAGCGACAGCCCCGAGTTTTTCGGACAAGGGCAGGCGCCGACCTCCGTACTGAGCGGAGATGTTCGCATCGGCCTGCAGGAGGCCATCGACGATCTCTGTCGTCAAAAGGGGATCGATTCGATCCATTACGACCACATGCTGGCCACCAGTTCGGCGGCCGGCGGATTAAAAATGACTGTTCACGGTCTGGTGTACGACATGACCGCAAGGGCTGCCAGAGAAGCGGCTTTGGGTGCCGGCGGAATTATTCACTACATTACTGCCGGCCGTCTGCGGCGCACAGACCTTCAAAGGATAAAAGATGTCAAACCTAACTTGATCCTCATTGCCGGAGGCGTGGACTACGGCGAGCGGGACACGGCTGTCTACAATGCGGAAATGATCCGCAGCCTGGGTCTTACCACTCCTGTGATCTACGCGGGGAATGTGGAGAACCAGGATGAGATGCGCCTGATCTTCGATGAAGAAAGCGGGCAGAAGCTTTACATCGTGGAAAACGTCTATCCCCGGATCGACGATCTGAACGTAGAACCTGCCCGGAAAGTGATCCAGAACGCATTCGAGGATCATATCACCAATGCGCCGGGAATGGAACACGTGCGGGACATGGTGGACGGTCCGATCATTCCGACCCCAGGCGCCGTGATGGAATGTACCCGGCTACTGTACGAATGCCTGGGAAACGTAGTGGCCTTGGACGTAGGCGGCGCCACCACCGACGTCCATTCCGTGTCCGAGGAGTCCGAACAAATCGCCAGGATCCTGATCCAGCCCGAACCCAAAGCCAAGCGGACTGTGGAAGGGGATCTGGGGGTCTATGTAAACATGAAAAACATCGTGGAGACCATCGGTCTGGAAAAGCTTCGCGAAGAACTTCCGGACCTGGATCTGGATCGGATCATGGAAGAATACAAGGCCATTCCCAAGAACGAGGAAGAGAAGCGATTTGTGGAGCGGCTGACCCTGGAAGCGGTCCTGACTTCCGTGGAGCGCCATGCGGGAAAGATCCGCTACATTTACGGCCCTTCCGGGCGGAGCACCGTTGCCGAAGGCAAGGACCTGACCCAGGTCAAGTATATCATCGGCACCGGCGGAGCGCTGACACGGCTTCCCGGACGAATGGAGATCCTGAAGCAGATCGCTCGGAGCAACGAAACCGGATTGCTGCTTTTCCCGACGAAAAAAGCAGGCATTCTCATCGACAACGATTACATCATGGCTTCTTTGGGCGTGCTGTCCAAGACGCACAAGTCCGGCGCCGTTAAACTCCTGGAAAAAAGTCTGGACATATCCTTTCCCAAAAAGTCGGGCCATGGGAAGAATAAAAAGCCGATTTACCAGACAGAGCTGGATCGCCTTCGTGCAGAACAACTGGAGAAGGAAAAGCAGGATGAAGAAATGCGAAAGCACTTGGCCGAGCACGGCTGGGAACTGATAGACGGAGAATTCAAGCCGATCGATAAAAAGGAGTAATATGTCCCGAAAACACGTTTGGATCGCCATATGGTGCAATACGATATGGGGATTGGCCAGCTTATACTGGTACAGGCTGGCACACATCGACGCTTTGCTTGTTCTTTACAGCAGGATCATATTTGCCGCCGTTCTGGCCTACGCAATGGTTCTGGCTACCGGAAAAACAGGGGAACTCAAAGCGAAGCTCGCCGACTGGAAAACCATGAAATACATGATCCCGGCGGCATTGATCATCTCTTTCAACTGGGGCATGTACATCTGGGCTATGGGCCACGGCCACATGATCGACGCCAGCTTGGGGTATTTTATGGCTCCACTGATGGTCTTTGCGGTCTCTGTGGGGTTTTTCGGCGAGAAAGCCGGGAAACTGCAGCTGGCGGCTATGTTCATCGCCCTGGCCGGTGTGCTGGTGTCCATCGCCATGTACCGGACGGTCCCGGTGATCGGACTGGTCCTGGGGTTCAGCTTTACAGTGTACGGCACGATTAAAAAGAAAGTCAAAGTATATCCGGCTGTAAGCATTTTTATCGAGAGCATCGTCCTGACTCCTTTCGCGCTGATTTTAATGGCGCTGACTATGAGGCCCGAAATCGCCGCACTGGCGCCTCTGGATTTTCCGCTTCTCATGGGAACCGGAGTTCTGACGGCGGTGCCGCTGGTGCTGTATGCCAGCGCCGTCAACAATATTCCCTATATTACGCTGGGTTTTACCCAATATATCTCACCGACCATCACCGTGCTGGTGGGATTGTTCTACGGAGAGATTTTCAGTCCGGAAAAGAAGGTCTTGCTGGGGTTTATCCTGATGTCTCTTGTGCTTTATTCCTATGCCGGGATTCGGGATGCCCGCCGGCTGAAAGAGGAGGTTTGAAATGTATCCCCAATTGCTGATCGATCTGGGAAAGCTGAATAAAAACCTGAAGGTCGTTTCCGAACTGGCCAGGGAGGGCGATTGCTCCCTGATGATCGTTACGAAGAGCTTCTGCGCCGACGGTCCTATCGTGGCCGAAATCCTGAAAAATGAGGCTGTGGATTATCTGGCTGATTCCAGGATACAGAATATCGCCTCCTATGCAGATCAGGCGCACATTGCCGGAAAAGAGACTGTTCTTCTGCGGTTGCCCATGGCTTCGGAAGTGGAAGAGGTTGTTCGCTATGCGGATCTTTCCCTGAATTCAGAGATCGAAACGATTCGAATGCTGGACCGGGCAGCGGCCCAACAGAACAAGACGCATAAAGTCCTGTTGATGATCGATTTGGGTGACCTGAGGGAAGGCATGTTTTTTCGTGACGAAGAAGCTATTATGGCGGTCTGCGACGAGATCTTGAAAATGCGCCATGTCCGTCTCTTTGGTATCGGAACCAATCTGACTTGCTACGGCGCTATTATTCCCAAAGAAGACAATCTTGGGCAGCTGGTGCGGCTTTCAGAGCGCATTCAGAAGCGATTCAGCACGACGCTGACCATGGTTTCCGGAGGCAACAGCAGCTCGGTCTATCTGATCCCGAAGAAACAGCTGCCGACAGGGATCAACAATCTGCGTTTAGGCGAAGCCTTTATCTTGGGCAATGAAACAGCTTACAGCAAGCGGATCCCCGGGACGCACAACGATGCGATCCTGCTCCGGGCACAGATCATCGAGTGCAAGGACAAACCTTCTCTGCCCATCGGCGAAGTAGGCGTGGACGCTTTTGGAGAAGTGCCGCATTATGAGGATAAAGGGGTCATCACCCGGGCGATTCTGGCCGTGGGCAAGCAGGATACCAATCCCGACGGCCTGACGCCTCTGGATCCGGCGGTGGAGATCCTGGGCGGCTCTTCGGACCATCTGCTGGTGAACACTGCGGACAGCCACTATCACCTGGGAGATGTCATGGACTTCCGGATGGATTACGGCGCCCTTTTGAAGCTGTTTACCAGTCCGTACGTTACGCGGACCTATCGATAGGAAAAGGAGAAGCATGATCACTTACGAACAAATCGTACAGGACCCGGCCGTGCGGGAATATATTTCCCGGGCCGATGAATCTCTGATGGCGTTGGGATACACGGAGCACAGTTTTGCCCACGTGACACGGGTCGCAGAGACTGCAAAGTATATTCTGGAAAAGTTGGAATATCCGACTCGGGATGTGGAGTTGGTGCAAATCGCCGCGTACCTTCACGATATCGGCAATCTGGTGAACCGGATCGACCATTCCCAGAGCGGCGCCATGATCGCTTTCCGGATCCTGGACCATCTGGGCGGAGACCCGGCGGACATCGCTACGGTGGTTACGGCCATCGGCAACCACGACGAAGGGACCGGTATCGCGGTCAATCCTGTGGCGGCAGCCCTGATCCTTGCCGACAAATCCGATGTGCGGCGGACCCGGGTGCGCAATCAGGACAGATCTAATTTTGATATTCACGACCGGGTCAACTATTCAGCCCGCAAATCCCAGGTCCGGATCAACGATGAACGAACGCTGCTGAAACTCAAGCTTACCATCGACACCAAGTATAGCTCGGTGATGGACTATTTTGAGATCTTTCTGCAGCGGATGATCATGTGCCGAAAGGCGGCTGAGACGCTGGGCCTGGAATTTAAACTCATCATTAACGAGCAGACATTGATATAAAACAGTTCATACAGGCAAAAAAAGAGACCTTTTCAAAGGTCTCTTTTGAGTATATATGGGTTATTAGGCTTCGGCAGCGTTTTTACGAACACTTTCGATGCCCTTTTTGCAACTGGCTTTGGCTTTGTAACCTTCCGATGCCAGAATCGATTCGCCGTTGGAAGCTTTCAGGCGAAAACGGAATTCTCCCTTTGTGTCGGCATAGATTTCAAACTTCGGATTTTTTTCCGTTTGGAAGCCTTCTACGGTCTGATCTTCCAGGTTGGCGATCGGTGCGTTTTTGCGAACACTCTCGATGCCGTTCTTGCATGCTTTCTCCGAGCTGTAAACTTCGGATGTGCCGATGATCTCACCATTGCCGGCCTGCAGGTTAAAAACAAAGCCGGTCTTTGTTTCTTTTACATTGAACTTGCCCATGGGTGTCACCTCTCTAACCATTAAATAGCTTGTATATCAAGTATAGCATCAAGTAGTTGGCTTGTCTATCCGGGGGAAAGGATTCGCACAGGATCAATCGGAGATCTTATAGAACGAAAAGAGACCTTCTCCCGCCAGTGTGCCGTCATCGTGAGTGAGCTTTGTTGCAATCACGCAGGTTTTCCGACCTCGGTGATTTACCTGGGCTGTACAGGACAGGGTTCCCTGGTTGGTTGCCTTATAGAATTGAAAGCTGCAGCTCTGGGTTACGTAATGGGCGCCTGTGCTGTGGGCTGCCGCGCCGGCCACGGTATCGGCCAGTGAGACATAAACGCCGCCGTGGACATGGAGATTCCGGTTGATCACTTGATTCGAATACTCCACACGACCGGCGGCAAAATCAGGTCGGATCTCTGTCAGTTCGATGCCGATAGCATTGGTATAGGGGTTGCGACTGTTGAATTCTTCCAGCAGTTTTTCGAGATTCATATTGTAATCCTTTCCAAAATGTTTTTCTTATGATACCACACAAGCGCGTGGAGGCAAAGGCGGATTTCTACAGATCCTGCGCTCTTTTGTAGAGGCGTTTGCGCTCATTTTCGGAAGTGGTTTTCTCCAGAAGAAACGAGATCATCAGAATTCCGGCAATGCTGCAGAGCAGACGGATAGCTGTAAATTTCCATCCCAAGCTGGAGGCTTCGAACAACAGCATGGGAATTTTTGTCGTGGACCAGGCACCGATGAAGATGAATACATTGCTCAGCGTGACGCCTTTCTTCAACAGCATTCCGGAAACAGGGAAGGCGGCGTACAAAGGGCCTGCAGCGGCGCTGCCCATTGTGAAAGCCAGTAAACCTCCTCTGAGGCCTGCATCCCGGCCCATGTATTTCATCATAGTCTCTCGTGGGATCCATACATCCATGAGCCCCAGGAGGAGGAAGATCGGGGGCAGAATTGAAAGCATTTCGGTCAGGTTGGCCGCCGTGAGGCGGAAGGCGCTTTGCCCGATTTCCGGCGCAGTAAACAAGAGGATCAGATTGGCCGCAAAGAGGATCAGGAAGAGGCTGTAGCGGCGGAGGGCAGAACTCTTTTGCTTCATTTCATCAGCCCTCCTATAATCCATGCGGCGGCCAGACAGAAGACAAAGGCCATTGCATTTCTTTTAACAGCAAGCTTTCTTCCGAAGAACTGTGATTCCACAGGCAAAGTTACCACCCCCACCATCATGAGCGTGGTCACAAACATGGCAATTTGTCCGTACCCGGCGCCGGCCTCCAGCAGGGATGCCGCCAAAGGAAAGGCTACGAAGCCCGGGATCAGGGTGATCGAACCGATCACAGCGGCTAGGGCCATGCCGGCCAACCCGGACTCCTGACCGATCAATTGAGAGATGACCTCCCGGTTCAGGACCGACAGCATAATGCCGATGATCATCAGAACACTGAGAAACTGAGGGAGGATATTTTCGAAAGATTTCCAGGTCTTCCTCAAAACCTGACGGGTTTTCGTCCGGTCCTTTGAAAAAGAGAGTCCCAGAAAAACCAGTGCGGTGACATACAGTGCGTAGGTATACATAAATGGGTCCTTTCATTGATCCGGCACGAACAGGATGCAGGCTCTTCGTACCGATGCAATCAATTATACCGATCGATGGAGCCAAGTCAACCAATGGCGAGAAAATAATTGACATATGTCGGAAACATG
>JAQUXD010000042.1:10546-12202 GCA_028692535.1 Eubacteriales bacterium
CTCTATAAAACCGTTCCCGGTTCTGCGGAGGAGAATATCGCAGCCTATGAGGCCGGCACACTTGAGCAACTCAACCAGTTTCACGAAGGGTTCCACGGAAGACAATGAAGATTGCGGTATTGAGCGGCAAAGGCGGCACGGGTAAAACATTTGTATCGGTAAACTTGGCTGCCGTAGCTCCCGCGTCCGTGTATATCGATTGCGACGTGGAAGAGCCCAACGGCCGGCTGTTCTTCCGGCCCGAACAACTTCACAGCGAAACGATCAATGTCCTGCTGCCTGTATTTGACGCAGGCTTGTGCGACGGTTGCCGAAAGTGTGTGGACTTTTGCAAATTCAATGCGCTGGTCTATATCAAGGAAAAGCCGCTGGTATTTCCCGGCATCTGTCATTCCTGCGGAGGCTGCGCTTTGGTTTGTCCAAATGGAGCAGTGTCTGAAAAACTCCGTCCCATCGGTGTGGTTGAGACCGGCGTAAGCGAAGAAACTACGGTTGTGACAGGTGTATTGGAGCCGGGAGAAATTTCCGGTGTTCCGATCATTCGCGCAGCACTGGACAAAGCCTCTCGAGCGAAGGGCGCAGTAGTGATCGACTGTCCGCCGGGAAGCGGTTGTGCTGTTCTGGAAAGTGTAGCGGAGGCCGATTACTGCGTATTGGTGGCAGAGCCCACGGCTTTCGGTCTGCATAACTTTGCCATGGTCCTGGAGTTGGCCCGCCTTTTGGGAAAACCCTGTGGTGTTGTGATCAACAAAACGGAAGGACAGTATAAAGAGCTGGAAGACCATTGCGCTTTGCATCATACGGAGATTCTGTGCCGGATCCCCTACAGCAGTGAATTGGCGAAATGGGGTGCGAAAGCGCAGATCGCCGCGCGGGAGAACAAGGAAATGGCTGCCGTGTTTCGCAGCCTCATGAACAAGATCGAAAAGGAGGTGGGCTGATGAAAAAATTGCTCATCCTCAGCGGAAAGGGCGGAACCGGAAAGACGACTACGGCCGCCGCGTTCATCGATTTTATCAATGCTCGGGCTTTTGCGGATTGCGACGTGGACGCGCCGAATCTGCATCTGGTGGCAAAGCTTGCGGGAGAACCGCATACATCGGATTATTACGGATCCCAGAAAGCAAGGATCGATCCCGAAAAATGCACCGGCTGCGGCGCCTGCTACGAGCATTGCCGATTTCAGGCTGTCAAAAAAAGCGGAAGTGTGTATCAAGTTGACGAATTTGCCTGTGAAGGTTGTGGTGTTTGCGAATATGTTTGCCCGGTCCAGGCAGTGGAATTGAAAGAGGATGTGTCAGGTGTTCAAATGCTGTACACCGATGGTCCGGTATTCTCTACAGCCCAACTTAAGATGGGTCGCGGGAATTCAGGAAAGCTGGTTTCGGCGGTCAAAACAGCTTTGTTCGATCATGCCCCGGAGACGGAGTTGGCCGTGATCGACGGATCGCCCGGCATCGGGTGTCCGGTCATCGCTTCAGTGACAGGCGTAGACTTGGTCTTGATCGTTGCGGAGCCGTCTCTGTCCGGGATCAGCGACATGAAGCGCATCGTATCGACCGCCAGGATCCTGAACGTTCCTATTGCCCTTTGCGTGAATAAGTTTGACTTGTACGAAGAACATACCGACACGATCGAAGCCTGGTGCGAGGGCGA
>JAQUXD010000161.1 GCA_028692535.1 Eubacteriales bacterium
GGAAAAGAACGTGGACAAACAGCTGGAGGAGCTGAACTTCCTGTTCCGGCGGGAGCGGCAGAACAACATCACCGAGGAACTGAACGACATCGTGTCCGGATTCCGGGCCGCGAGAAAATCCAAATAATGACGGGCTGAAAAGCATATCCTTGTGATCAAACCCCGAACCCCGCGCACCCATACAGTTGCGCAGGGTTCGGGTTTTTTTCCGGCTTCTGCCGATCGGCCGCCCTTGACCCCCGACAGAACGGCAATGGCTGCCAGGCGGGCCTGCAAGGCTCCGGGCAGAATAGCAAATGGAACGAAAATAGAAAAGTTATACAGGAAAAGCCGAAATGCAGGATTTCCTGTATAACTTCCATTTACCGGCGGCAGAACAGAGCTGAAATCCGGTCGTTTTGCCGTCGTTTCTTTGCCTTCCAGGCCGGAAACTATGGAATAAGGGTATCATGCAAGGGATTGTTATACAGGAAAGGTCGGAAAGCAGGACATCCTGTATAATTATAGACGTTCGACTTCCTTTTGAGACGCCGTTTAGGCTGAAAACGGCGACAAAAGGTGCAATCCGGGGGATTGTTATACAGGAAAAATCAATTAGCAGGGTTTCCTGTATAACTTTAGCCGCTTTTCGTGCCGAATTGCGGCTGATAAGGATCAATGCAGTGCGGTTATATACAGGAAAAGCCGAAATGCAGGGTTTCCTGTATAACTTCCGGCGGCCGGGTGTGCGGGGTGTGCGCAGAGAGGTTGTAGCGGAATCATGTTTTTATTGAGTACTTGATATCGTTGCGATATAATAGCTGCAGCATCATAATATGAACAAATAGATCATACAGTGAACATATTGTGGGCATCAAGGCCTTGATAACCGCCCCGGTAATGCGAGAGGAGATATACGTGAAAGCGGAATTGACCATCAGAAACGGGACCGTGCGCACGATGAATCCGTTGCAGCCCTTTGCTCAAGCCCTGGCCATCGGGAAGGGCAAGTTGATCGCTGTGGGCTCCAACGATGAAGTGCAGGCTTTTGCCGCGGCGGGAACACGGGTGATCGATGCCCGGGGAAACTCGGTGCTTCCCGGATTTTTTGATGTTCATACCCATTTTACGGGAACAGGATTGAATGCCGCCGCCGTGGATTTGACCGATGTGACGAGTCACGATGAACTGTTTTCGGCCCTTCGGGCCAAAGACGGAGCACTGCCTCCGGGCGTGTGCCTGCGGGGTTTTGGATACAACGAGACGAAGTTTGCGGAAAAAGAGCTGCCCCCACAGGAAGCGCTCGATAAAATGTTCGGCGAAAGGCCCGTCTTTTTAATTCGTGTGGACGCCCATTCCTGCTATTTGAATCAGGCGGCCTTCCGCCTGTTGGACATCCGAGAGGATCTGGAGGGTGTCATCAAAGAAGGAGGCGTGTTCACCGGCGTGCTTAGAGCCAAGGCCAATTCCGTGGCCAGAAAGAAGCTCAACGAGCAGTTGATGACCGATGAAATGCGCTATGAAGCTCTGCGGTACAGCTCCGACATCGCCGTCAAGGTGGGCGTCACCACGATCCATGCTCTGGAAGGCGGCAGTTTGTTTGCCGACGAAGACGTGAAAGCCCTGTTGAAATATCAGGATCAGCTGGAGGTTCAGACAGTGGTCTATCATCAGAATCCGGATGTGGCGCTGGTGAAAAGCGAAGGTCTGCGCCGCATCGGCGGCTGCATCACCGTGGATGGATCCCTGGGGTCCCATACTGCCGCTATGCTGGAGTCCTATTCCGATGCGCCGGATTCGAAGGGGATCCTTTACTTTTCACAGAAGGAAACCGACGATATCGTGATGGAGGCCCACATCGCCGGGATGCAGATCGCCATGCATACCATTGGGGATGCGGCCATCGAACGCCTGCTGACGGCCTACGAAAAAGCCTTGGCCAAATATCCCAGGAACGATCACCGTCACCGGTTCGAGCACTTCAGCGTACCGACCTACGAGCAGATGCAGCGGGCCAAAGCCATCGGCGCTTACATTTCCGTGCAGCCCAGTTTTGTGCATTATGCCAAACAGTCGTCCATGACCCTGGACCGGCTGGGACCCGACAGGATCAGACGCCTGTATCCCTTTGCGGATCTGTTGAATGCCGGTCTGATGCTGGCCGGAGGATCCGACAGCGACATTACCCCGATTTCGCCGCTGCTGGGGATCCACGCGTGTTTATCTCATTTTGACCCCATCCAGAACCTCTCTCTGTACGAAGCCCTGAAGCTGTTCACCGGCAATGCGGCGTACTTTGCCTTCGAAGAAAAAGACAAAGGAACCCTCGAGGTGGGAAAGCAAGGGGACGTGGTGATCCTGCAAGGCAACATCGAGCAGGCGAGCGTGCAGGAAATCAAGGACATGAAAGTCCAAAACACCATCGTCAAAGGCAAGGTCGTCTACGAGTGTATATCAGGGTCTTAGAGCTTTCCTTCTCGTCATCGCAGTCGGTCAGATGGATGGCCATCAGGTTTTTGTCAAGCAACTCCAACTCCTTCAAGAAGGCAATAGTTTTCGGACCGGCGGCCTTGCCGTTATGCTGTAAAACGCTTTACGGAACTTACGGAATCCTATATGATGATGTCAGAAAGCAACCGCATCGGAAACGGGAATGAGGGGTGAGAAGAATGAGGGAAATA
>JAQUXD010000043.1 GCA_028692535.1 Eubacteriales bacterium
GAATTCCCGATATTCAAAAGACTGCTCTATCAACTGCTTCTTAGGCTGCGCAGTACCGGAAATCCCGTTGAGATCGGGGACGCAGTGGATCAATTTGCATTTTCATCCGGAACAGTATGGGGGAAGATGCTCGGCGTATGCATCCGGTTGGCTGCCGAAAAAGGATTGGATGTGTCCGAAGGCTTGCAGGATATTTCCCGACAACTGAGCGAGGCGAATACAAGGGCACAGGAGCGCGACAGGATGAACAGCGAAACAGTCCGAATGACGATATTTCTGATTCCGGTCCTTTACATCGGGACTATGGTGATCTCTGTCTTCTATCTGGGTATGGGCCCAATGAAGCTGTTTCGAAATCAGTTCACCACACCCGAAGGGTTTCTTTTCTTTACGGTAAGTCTGTTTCTGTTTCTTTTCAACCTGACCATTTTGGAATTGCTTAGGAATCAGAAGGTGGATTACTGATGCGGAGAAAGCTATGAGTTTTCAGATACTTGCCATTGCATATACGGGATTTTGGCTGGGATATTTTCTGCTGACGCACAGAGCGCCGTTCCGGTTGACGGAGCGGGGCAAACGTTACAGACAGACTGTCCGTCGCCGAATCACCGGCAGCCGCATTCGAAGAAAACTGAGCGTCTTTGCAGAGAAAAGAAGAAGGGATATGCGAGAACGTGAATTATCGGAATGCCTCGCTTATATACAGAATGTCATCACACTGGGAAGGGACCAAAACATGAGCAGGGAGCTCTTGCTGGAAGAGGTGGCAGAGATTTCGGACGACCTGCAGACTACATTCTGGGAAATGGCCCGTCGAATGCGGCTTTGCGAAGTCGAATCGGCGGAAGAGGTTTTCCACAACGCATTCGGTCAGGATTTCGCTTGGGATGTAGCGAAGCTGTTCACGGAGTGGGAGCGCATTCCTCCCCGGGAGCTTCTCAGTACTGTGGAGGCTTACCGAAACTTGCTTCTCCAACGGCGGCATACGCTCCAGAAGAGGCGGGATGAGTGGGTCAGCGATCTGGCCTATTTCCCGGTGGTGGTCAACGCCATGGTCGTTCTCTTAAATTTTATCTATGTAGCATATTTTATTGAACAACGTGATCTTTTGATGGGTATTCTGTGAATACGAGAAAGGAGCAAGATGAAACAGTTGATAGTGATGGTGGCGACAGTTCTGCTTGGGATCGCGATCGGTTCGGTCGTTATGAGCTTTGGCGATCAGGCGGATGTGATCGCTGAAAGCGTAAGCGACAATATTGCCGGCGTGATGAGCGACTACGAAACAGCCGCCGGCTTGGAGTAAGACGTTTTATGAAACAGCTGATCGTGCTCCTGGCCGCTCTGTTGCTGGGTCTTCATCTGTTTACCATGATCGCCGGCGGCGGAGAGGGTAGTGTGGCATCGACGATGCGTCAGGTTTGGCTGCAGGAAATCGAAGCGCGGCGTATGGAAGATGCTCCGGAGACCGGATCATGAAGCAGTTTTTGGTTCTTATGGCCGTTCTTCCTCTGCTCCTGATCTTTTTGCTTCAATTCTCATTGGATCAGATCAATCATTCCAGGATCGGACTGTTGTCGGACTGCGTTTACGTAGCCAGAGAGCAAGCGCGGCAAAAGGGATGCTTTACCCAGGATATTTGCGATGAACTGAAGCAGAGCATTTCTCAGATTCTCGACACGGATCCCGAATCTGTGCAGATCGAGGCCACCGAAACCCCTCAGTACCGAATCCTGGGTGGAAGTCTGCTTCATGAGGGGGGCTTGGAAAGAGGGCTGATTTATTACAAAATTTCTGTTCCGATGGGACAGATCATGGCCGGACCCAGATTGTTCGGCATACGGGAGGAAGATAATCAGCTGATGTTCGCTATCGAAAGCTGGACCGCCAGCGAACGCCTTCCGTAAGCGATCCTGTAAAAAACAGATCGACTGGGGGACCTTTTGAAAGTATTTATCATATTTTTGGCCCTGTTGGTGCTGAATATCAGTTTTCTGTGTTATTGGAGCGATATGGATCGATACGCGCGGATGCAGAATGAACTGAAGAAGCTGGCTGAAGAATGCGCATCCGGAGCTGCGTTGTTTCGTGACGAAGAAGCATATTCCTGCGGGAGTCTCAGTATCGATGCGACAGCGGCGGAGGCGTATTTGACATTTGTATTGGAGAAAATGCAAGCCAGACAACCTTTCAGCCGATCGGGAGCTATTGCTGCTCGCATGGAAATCTTCGATGATGTAAAAGGCTACGTCGGGGCCGAAGCCTGTGGCATCTTCGGGGGCGGCCCGGCGGTAATGGTGGAACTCACATGGGAAGGATGTGATCTGTTTCGGCTTCCTTTAGTGTGTGTTGAGACATTGAAGCGTTCTGCCACATACCAGTGGGAAGGCGGCTTGACAAGTTCGCTTGAATAGGTATAATGTGCTTGTTATCGAAAATTATGAAAAAAGCTTTGACGAGAAGGGCCGCATCCGTTTGCGCAAGAGAATGACTCCATGGCTGGAAGAGTCTGCAGGCAATGCGATCACCTACCATCTCCGAGCTGCACCCGATGAGGGCTGCCGGCAGGATCTGTCGTTATGCAAATGAAGTATTCCGTTTGGGTGGAACCGCATTTTTGCCCCAAATACCGTCAGGTATTTGGGGCTTTTGATTACAGGAGGACAAGATATGGGAAATTTACGTTTTGAAACAGAAGAGGAAAGAAAGGCATTGTGGCACACATCGTCACATATCATGGCGCATGCCGTTCAGAGGCTTTTCCCCGATGCAAAGTTCGGGATCGGACCGGCTATCGACAACGGGTTTTATTACGACATCGATTTGGAGCACAAATTTACGGATGAGGATCTTCTTTCCATAGAGAAGGAGATGGCGGCAATCGTTAAAGAGGATCTTCCTTTGGTGTGCAAAGAGATGTCCAGAGAATCTGCGATTCAGTTCATGAAGGATCGAGGTGAATCGTATAAAGTCGAGCTCATCAATGATCTGCCCCAAGACGCCCGGATCACGTTCTACGAGCAAGGGGACTTTGTGGATCTCTGCGCAGGTCCTCATCTTCCGTCCACCGGCGGGATCAAAGCGATCAAGCTGATGAGTGTTGCGGGCGCATACTGGCGAGGCAGCGAGAAGAACAAGATGCTGCAGAGGATCTATGGGGTCACCTTCCCGAAAAAATCCATGCTGGACGATTACCTCCAGAAATTGGAGGAGGCGAAACGCCGGGACCACCGCAAGATCGGCAAGGAAATGGATCTGTTTGCCATCATGGACGAAGGTCCGGGCTTCCCGTTCTTTTTGCCAAGAGGCATGATCATCCGCAACGAACTGGAAGCCTTTTGGAGAAAAGCTCACACGGAAAGAGGGTACGACGAAATCAAGACGCCGTTGATTCTGAACGAAGAGCTGTGGCATACTTCCGGTCACTGGGATCATTATAAAGAAAATATGTATTTTACGAAGATCGATGACATGGATTATGCCATCAAACCCATGAATTGCCCGGGTTCGCTGTTGGCCTATAAGCGAAAAATGTACAGCTACCGTGATTTCCCCATGCGCGTGGCCGAGCTGGGGCAGGTGCATCGTCACGAATTGTCCGGCGCGCTCCACGGTCTGATGCGGGTGCGCACCTTTACCCAGGATGACGCGCACATCTATATGCTCCCGGAACAGACAAAGGAAGAGTTGAAGGGTGTGATCGAGTTTATCGGTTACATCTACGGTGTCTTTGGTTTTCAATACCACATTGAGCTTTCGACTCGACCCGATAATTCCATGGGTACGGCCGAAGAGTGGGCCATTGCCGAGCAGGCGCTCAAGGAAGCCATGGACGAGCTGAGGATGCCCTATAAAGTGAATGAAGGCGACGGAGCTTTTTACGGACCCAAGCTGGACTTCCATCTGGAAGACAGCATCGGAAGGACCTGGCAGTGCGGTACGATCCAGCTGGATTTCCAGATGCCCCAGCGCTTCGATATCAGCTACGTGGGAGCCGAGGGCGAAAAACATCGTCCCGGCATGATCCATCGGACGATCTTCGGCAGCAGGGAGAGATTTATCGGTATCCTGATCGAGCATTTCGAAGGCAAATTCCCGCTGTGGCTGGCGCCGACGCAGGTGAAACTGCTCACGGTTACGGAGAAATTCAATGATTTTGCGCAAGGGCTTAAAGCGCAATTGAGCGCAGAAGGCTTTCGCGTGGAAATGGACGGCCGAAACGAAAAGATCGGATACAAGATCCGGGAGGCCCGGAATGCCAGGGATGCTTATATTATCGTCATTGGTGAAAAAGAAATGGAATCGGGAATGTTTCCCGTCCGCTCCAGCAAGAAAGGCGAGTTGGACCCCATGTCTCTGCCTGATTTGATCGGGAAGCTGCATCTCGAGATCGACGAAAAAGCATATTGAACATATCCTTCGGACAAGGTCCCCCTTCCGTATTGCGGAGGGGGGATTTCCATGCATAAATCGCATTTTATGCATGGAAAGTTGAATACGTGTTGATATATACAAATATTTTGCAATAATATTCAAAAATAACCCTTGACAATGAATAATTATACGAGTATATTGTGCGGTATATTGAAAAGATCACATTGCGTGACGATTTCAGCGACATACAGAAAGGATGTATTTTCAAATGAAAAAAGGATTGATATTATTGCTCGCCATGGCACTCATGCTCAGTGGCGTTGCCTGCGGAAGCGGAGACGCAAAGGCAGAAACGTTCCACGTTGGCACTTCTGCCGACTATCCTCCCTACGAGTTCATCCAGCTCGATGACAGCGGAAACGAAGTGCTTGTCGGAGCAGACATCGAACTGGCGAAAATCCTGGCAGAAAAATTCGGCAAGGAGCTGAAGATCACCAACATGAGCTTTGACGGCCTGCTGGGAAGCCTGGCCGAAGGACAGTTTGACTGTGTGATTGCCGGATTGACCAACGACCCCGAACGGGAAGTACTGTTTTCGGATAATTACTTTGCTCGTAATCAGGTTTGCATTATTCACAGTGATTCCGCCGGTACGATCCAGACAGTGGATGATATGGCCGGTCTGAAAATCGCAGGTCAAACCGGGACCGTGCAAGAAACCTTGGCAAAGGAGTATGCCGGTGAGTCGGCGATTGCCGTTCAGAATTTTAATGATATGATCATGATGCTCCAGGGCGGGCAGTTGGACGGGATCGTATCCGACAGCGATGTAGCCGAAGGTTTTGTCGCGACCAATGCTGATTTGATGCTGGCGCCGTTTACCATTCCCTACGAGAACGATGCCGTTGCCATTGCCTTCCAGCTTGGCAATCAGGAGCTGTGTGATCAGGTGAATGCGATCCTGGCCGAACTGAAAGAAGACGGTACTATCGAGCAGCTGATGGCCGACGCAAAAGCACTGCAGGAAGAACTGGCGGCCGAATAGACCGAAGCGCCGGTTTCGACGAACGCGTTCATAACGGAGGATCCAATTGATAGTAAAAGTTTTCGATATGTTAATTGATTATGCACCGTACTTTTGGAAAGGCACGAAGGTTACGGTGCTTCTTTCCCTGAATGCGGTCATCCTGGGCGCTGCTTTGGCAGCAGCCCTGGCATTCATGAAAATGTCCAAATATAAGGTCGTCAGCAAAGTGGCGGCTGTATATATCGATGTGATCCGTGGCACTCCGTTGATCGTACAACTATGGATTGTTTACCTCCAGTTGTCCAAACTGATCGCTTTTCCGGATGTCATCATAGGCGGGGTGGATATGACACGCTATCTGCCCTGCCTGATCGCATTGACCATGAATAGCGGCGCTTATGTCGCCGAGATCATCCGGGGCGGGATCCAATCTGTGGAAAAAGGGCAGACCGAAGCCGCCAGGAGCCTGGGCATGAATCATTGGATGTCCATGCGGCTGGTGATTTTGCCCCAGGCGATCCGAACCATATTGCCGGCCATCGGCAACGAACTGGTGACGATGATCAAGGAAACGGCGATCATTCAGTATCTGGGCATCGCAGATATCATGTATGCCAGAAACACGGTGGCGACGATCACTTACTCGATCCTGCCATCCTATTACGTGGCGGCCATCATCTACCTGTTGCTCAACATCGTATCGACCAGAGGCATTCGTGTCTGGGAAAGAAAACTTCAGAAGGCTTACAACTGAAAAGCGGATCGATTGAATCCGCAGCGGGAATACGCTTCAAAAGATCTTCAAGATATCGAAGATCTTTTTTCTTGCAAGGATTGACACCGTACTAGTACGCGTGGTACACTTATGTCATTACAAAGGAGGGAGGAGCGATGTTTCAACTGGATTTAAAAAGCAGGAAATCGATTTATGAGCAAATCGTCGACAACTGCAAGGAGCTGATCGTAGCCGGCGTGTTGGCGCCCAACGATAAACTGCCATCGGTAAGGGAACTCTCGGCAACACTGACCGTCAATCCCAATACGATCCAAAAGGCTTACAGGGAACTGGAACAAACCGGCTGGATCTACACCGTTTCAGGTTTGGGCTGTTTTGTGAGCGAATCGCGGCACGAGCCGGACCCGAAGCAGGTACGCGGCCTTCTGAATAAAATCGGGATGCTGGTAAAGGAACTGTTGTTCCTTGGGCTCCCACCGGAAGAAGTGAAGCAGGAAATTGATAAGGTGATTCAAGAAAGGGGGGTCTCGCATTGATACAGGTGAAGGGACTCTGTAAAAGCTTTGATGATTTTACGGCGCTTTCGGATTTGAACGTGCACGTGGAGACCGGCTCGATCTATGGTCTCATCGGCGTGAACGGATCCGGAAAGACGACACTGATCAAGCATCTGACCGGCGTATACATGCCGGACGCCGGGCAAATCATATACGATGGAGAAGATATTTACGAGAACATGGGCGTAAAGGAACGCTTGGGATATATTCCGGATGATCTGTACTTTTTCAACTCCTACAACCTACGGGACATGGCGAGTTTTTATCGGAAAATCTATCCCCGGTGGAATGAGCCGCGCTATCAGGCAATGCTTCAGGAATTCGGTCTGTCCGAAAGGCGCAAGATCAGTAAATTCTCCAAAGGGATGCAGAAGCAGGCGGCGTTCATCCTCACCATGAGCACCATGCCGGACTATCTGATCCTGGATGAGCCTATCGACGGTTTGGATCCGCTGATTCGAAAGAAGGTATGGCGCTACGTGGTTTCCGATGTGGCCGAAAGACAGATGACCGTGCTGGTTTCTTCCCACAACCTGCGGGAAATGGAAGGGATCTGCGACTATATCGGCATTCTGTCCGGCGGGCGAATGATGATCGAAAGAGATCTTGAAGAGCTGAAGACCGATATCCATAAAGTGCAGATCGCTTTTAAAGATCAGCAGGATCGCACTTTTGCGGAGCTGAACATTTTGCATCGAGAAAAACGAGGCAGCGTAGAGCTTTTGATCGTCCGGGATTCCGGTGATCATGTAAAATCGGTGCTGGAAAAAGAGGAACCGGCGGTCTTGGATATGCTTCCGTTATCGTTGGAGGAAATATTTATTTATGAAATGGGGGGTGAAAGCAGTGAAATTCAAAGCATATTGTTCTAATTTTTTCTCTGTGCCTCTCGCCATGGAAAACATGAAACGTTTCTGGGCTATCGGCGTGGTCGGCTTGTTGGTATATTTGCTTTCCGGCGTCTTTCCGATGATCCTCTCCTACGATGATATTCGGCCATATATGATCGAATCGATGCTAAGCAATCACAACCCGGGCTACATGGCAGCCCATTTGTTTCTGGCGATCTCGGCGGCGGTGGCTGTGTTCCGCTATCTTCAGAACACTGGGAGCACCAGCGTGATGCATGCGATGCCGTTTACCCGAAAAGGATTGTACCTGTCTTCGTATTGGTCCGGTCTGAAGCTGGCGTATCTGCCGGCCCTCGTGAACGGTCTGTTACTGCTGTTGTTGAAAACACCGGTCTATCAGACTGTTTACGTAGATAATCTTCCGATCCAAACGAATGTTTACACCACTGCAGGCGTGATGGGATGGATGGCGGGGGTCTTAGTGATCATTACGTTCATGTATTCTATTGCGGTATTCGCTGGGATGGTTACAGGATCCGTGGTTCTGCACGCGCTCACCGCAGTAGGCTTCAACTTTTTGCTCACCGCTCTTTACGGCACATTTCTGGGATATTCGGAGATTTATTTCTTCGGATTTACCTACAATGAACTGATCAGCGAGATCGCGCTGAAGCTCAGCCCATACACTTACGTTTTTCAGCAAGAGGGCGTGATCCCGGCGAAAGCCTGGATGGGGTACATGTCTGTGGCGGCGCTCATTGCTGTCGGGACATACTTCATCTACAAGAAAAGACCGCTGGAAAAAGCCACCGACAGTACGGTATTTCGCTTTATGGAATACTTCATTTCATTCCTGGTCGTGTTTTTCGGATCCAGCCTGATCGGGATGATCTTTCACGAATACGATTACGGGTACGCCGGATATGTGTTCGGCGGGATTCTGGGATTCCTGATCGGTCAGATGATTGTTAAAAAAACCATGAAAATTTTCGACCTGGAAAATCTGAAAGTCTTTGTGGTATTTGCCGGCATCATGGCGATCATCGTCGTCGGCTTCAGCAAGGATGCGCTCGGATATGAGCGAAGAGTGCCGGATCAAAATTCAGTAAACACCGCAACGATTTCATCCTATGATCTGACACCCGGCAATATGCCTTCGACATTCAGCGAAAAGGATAATGTACAACAGGTGCTGGATTTCCATAAAGCCGTTGTCGACGGCCGGAAAGAATATCGCGACTTCCAGGGCTCAGGATTCAACATGACTCTCACCTATGAAATGTCATCGGGCCGCCAGATGTCCAGACGCTATCTATTGCCGTATGAGGCGATCATGCGTTCTGATGCGCTGCGGCAGCTGTATGAATCCACCGAGGCTGAAAAGCCTGCGGAAATGCTTGCCCAATTCCATATACCCGACACGCAGATCGCTCTGTATCCTGCCGGTTATTCCAGCAAGCAACCGATGACGATGCACTATTCGGACGATGATGCGGCCAATGGGAGAAAGCAAGCGTTGCTGGAAGCGCTTCTCCTGGATCTCAAGGGAATGACGTTTACCGAACTCGTTTCGGGACGGGCGCCGGTTCTGCAGTTGGAGATCTTGCACAGAGTGAAGAAGGATGATACTTCATATAATATTCCCGAAGAAACCTATCCCTACCCGCAAGAAAAGGATTCGGGCAATTACAGGTATGAATCTTACAGCTATTCGATCACGACCGATTATACGAATACACTTCGATGGATCGACGAGAATCAGCTTTCGCAGTTATTGAACTCTGCCGATGAAAAGGAGTTTGCGGTGATCAGTCGCAATTGCGCGCCGGGGAAGGAACCCGGCCCCGAAGAGACGTACGATTACGGAAAATTTGTGTCCATCGACGTAAAACCGCAGTCCGGATCCGGAAAGCTGGTTCTGGAAGATCCGCAAGAGATCACGATGCTGATCCGTAGCTACGCGTATCGGGACCTGCGCAGCTTTGATTCCGAAGAGGAGGCCTTGTGTCTGATGTTGTACCGTCTGGCTGATTACCAGGACTACGATATGTATGAAACGACTGATTTTTACTACTTGAACAAAGCGGATCTGCCTGAGGGGATACTGGCAGAAGCAGACCGATACCTGAGCGAATAGCAGAAGCTCAAAAGGGGTTTTGTCCGGCGCGTCGCGCCGGACATTTTTTATTGACATTTCTGAAATTAATGACATAATGGTACTTGCGTCCGGCGAGATCTGCCTGACGACGACTCGGATGGTAAAAGGAGCTGATAACGGCAATGAACGACCAAAACAGAACCCCTTTGTTTGATGCAATTGTGGAATATAACAAGAGGAAGCCTTCGTATTTTCGTGTACCCGGGCACCGTTACGAAAAAGGCATCAGCCCGATTCTGCGCGAAGCAGTGGGGGATGCGATTTTTTCTTTTGATCTGACTGAGACCCCTCTTTTAGACGATCTTCATCACGCTTCCGGCGCGATCATGGAGGCAGAGCAGCTGGCTGCGGAATTATGGGGCGCTGACTATACCCATTTTCTCGTCAACGGAAGCACGTCGGGGAACGAAGTCATGATCATTACAGCCACCCATGGCGGCGGCAAGGTGGCCATTCCCCGAAACGCCCATAAGTCGGCTTTGATGGGCTTGATCCTGGGTGGCGGAAATCCGGTCTATATCATGCCGGAGCTGGAGCGGGAATGGGGCTTGCACGGCGGCATCACGCCGGAAGCCGTAGAGAAAATGTTCCAGGAAAATCCCGATTGCAAAGGCGTTATGGTGGTGAGCCCGACCTACTACGGCATTGCCAGCGATATCCGGGGCATTGCAGACGTGTGTCACAATCACGGCGCCATTCTGATGGTGGATGAAGCCCACGGGGCCCACTGCTACTTCAGCGATCTGCTCCCAAAGGGTGCGCTGGAACTGGGGGCAGACGTCTGTGTTCAAAGCATTCACAAGGTGACAGGCTCGCTCACGCAAAGCTCCATGCTCCACGTAAAATCGGACCGGATCAAGAAAAGTCGGCTGGAATCCAATCTCACATTGGTACAAAGTACGAGTCCTTCTTATTTGCTCATGACCTCTTTGGATGTGGCGCGCCACGACATCGCCAGGCGGGGCAAGGAGATGATCGACAGGGCCGCAGCTCTGGCCATAGACGCCCGGGATCGGATCAACGCCATCCCCGGCATGACCTGTGCCGGAAAAGAGCTCATCGGCAGAGCCGGAATTTTTGATTATGATATCACAAAGTTGGTGGTCAGCGCCGATGATATCGGCATCACCGGCTTTGATCTTAAAAAGATGTTGTTCTTCGATTATAATGTGGATATGGAGCTGGCAGACTATCGCAATGCGCTTGCGATCGTTACATTCGCCAATGAACAGGAGGATCTGGATCGATTGGTAGAAGCGCTGCAGGATATCGCAGAGAAGAATCAGGACGGTACGCTGCTGCCTTTGGCCAAGAAGCTTCCGTCTCAGCCCGAGTATGTGCTTTCTCCGCGGGAGGCCTATTTTTCCGACCGGGAGAGAATTCCATGGATGGACGCCAAGGGCCGGATCGCAGCGGAGATGATCGCGCCGTATCCGCCGGGCATCCCGGTCATTTATCCGGGCGAACGGATGTCCGAGGAAGTCTGGGATTTCGTGGAAGCGTTCCGACAGAGAAACGGCCATCTGCACGGGCCTTCAGACGGAAAATTGTCCACCTTCGTCGTTGTAAGATGATTTCAAGGGTGTTAAGCAAATTGCTTGACACTCTGTTTTTTTTATGATAAAGTCCAAGGCGTGATCAAGGAGCACAGCCTCATGTTGGAAGACATCTTTACCATTAACATGTTAAATGACTTCTACGGAAAACTTCTGCCCCGGCGGCAAGGAGAGTTTCTGCGGCTGTACCGTGAAGAGAACTGGTCTCTTGCGGAGATCGCGCAAGAATTCGGCTTAAGCCGGCAGGGCGTCTTTGACAGTGTTAAAAAGGCGGAGCGGGCGCTCTACGAATACGAGGACAAACTGGGTCTGCTGGCACGCTTTCGCAAGACGGAACAGACGCTTTTGCGCATCGATCAGGCCATTGCTCAGCTGATCGACCAACGCCGGGAAGATCCCGCTTTAACCGAACAGCTCAGACGCATTCAAAACACGGCAGACGCATTGGGAGAATAATATGGCCTTCGAGGGTTTATCAGAGAAACTCAACGGAATATTTAAAAAGCTGAAAGGCAAAGGAGTGCTTACCGAGGCG
>JAQUXD010000162.1 GCA_028692535.1 Eubacteriales bacterium
CGGCGGTCAGCGACTCCAGAATGTCTACTTTGCCTTGGGGCAGCAGTTCCGCATGGACTTCATCCAATCCCAGTTCTTCTTTGATTCGCTCTGCTTCCTTCTTCGTATCTCCGGTCAGCATCACCGTACGGGTGACACCAAGAGCCTTCAGCGCGCGAAGGGCAGTTGCCGCATCTTCTTTGACGGTGTCCGCGATGCGTATACTCCCTGCATAAGATCGGTCGACGGACACGTAAACCGCAGTGCCCTCCGCATCACCATTGTGCAGCGGTATTCCGTACAGCGTCATCAGCGCTGCGTTTCCGGCCAGGATCTCCCGGCCTTCCGCAACGACCCGAGCGCCCTTCCCCGGGATCTCCTCGTATTCTTCGATTCTTTCGATATCGATGCTTCGCGCATATCTTTTCAGGATCGACAGGGCGATAGGATGCGTGGAGTGGCTCTCCGCACAGGCTGCGTACGCCAGCAGCTCCTCTTCTTCGAAATCTTGAGAAGGCTCGATACGGACCACTTTGAAAACTCCATGAGTAAGGGTTCCCGTCTTATCGAATACCACAGTGTCCACGCTGTTCAACGCTTCCAGATAATTGCTTCCCTTCACGAGGATCCCTTTCCGGGATGCGGCGCCGATCCCGGCGAAAAACCCCAACGGAATAGATATGACCAATGCGCAAGGGCAAGAAATCACCAGAAAGACCAATGCCCTGTATGCCCAGACCGAAAAGACGGCGCCGGGCAGCAACAGCGGCGGGATCAGCGCAAGGGCCAGCGCAGCCAGCACGACGACCGGTGTATAATAGCGGGCAAATTTGGTGATAAATTGTTCCGTAGGCGCCTTGCGGCTTGCGGCGTTTTCCACCAACTCTAATATTCTGGATACCGCAGAATTTTCAAAGTCCTTTTCGACCGTAACGGTCAACGCGCCGCTGCCGTTGATAAAGCCGCTCAGGATCGCGCTTCCGGGCTCCAAAAGGCGGGGAACGGATTCGCCTGTGAGTGCCGCGGTATCTGCCATGGACGTTCCTTCGGTGATCCGGCCGTCCAGGGGGACCCTTTCACCGGGTTTCACAAGGATCCGATCTCCGATCCGAACGTCCGCCGGGGGCACGCTTTTGATCTCTCCTCCGATGATGAGATTCGCATAATCGGGTCGAATATCCATCAATGCGCTGATCGATCTTCTGGAACGGCCCACCGCCATTTCCTGAAACAACTCACCCACCAAATAAAAAAGCATCACGGCGACACCTTCCGGATACTCGCCGATCAAAAATGCGCCGATCGTCGCGATGCTCATCAGAAAATGCTCTCCGAAGATCTGTCCTTCCGCAATACTTATCACGGCCTGACGAAGCACACCGGCACCCAGAATCAGATAACTTACCAAAAATACAGCAACCGCAAGCCAGCCTGTCAAAGGACTCAGCAGGCCGGTCAAAAACAAAACGGCACCCAGCGCAAGCCGCAAGAGTTGCGTCTTGCTTGCCTTATCTTCTTCGTGATGATGATGATGATCCATGCTGCGTTTCCCCTACTTTCCGTCTTCCAAAATGTGATCCAAGCCCTGATCGAAGATCTGCTTGACATGTTCGTCTGCCAGGGAATAATACACTGTCTTCCCTTCCCGCCTGTTCTTGACCAACTTGGCCTGCTTTAGGTATCGCAACTGGTGGGAAACAGCGGATTGCGTCGTATTCAACAAAGCTGCGATGTCGCATACGCACATTTCCGACTCGTCCAGCGCCCAGAGGATCCGCACCCTGGTGGAATCGCCAAAGACTTTAAAAAGCTCGGCCAGATCGTACAGCGTCTCTTCCGGCGGCATGTTCTTCCGTACACGTTCGATGGTATCTTCGTGGATCATCACGCAATCACAGCGCTCGATCACATCCGCTTTTTTCTTCATAAAACTACCCCTTTATTCTTTCACATGAACACATGAGCAACTATTCATATGTTCGATCGTATTATAGCACTTCGAAAACGAAGTGCCAATACGTTTTTTCTTTTTTATCTGACTGTTGTCAGCAGCAGCTTCCGCCGCAGGAGCATTGCTGCTTCTGCTTTCCTTCATAGAAATCCTTCAGATTGTCCGGCAGGCGATATTCATTGCCGCCGCATGCGCATTCCGCCGGCTGGAATATCATCTGCAGGACCGCCTCGGCCAGCATTTCTTTGGGCGGCACTTCAAAAGATTCCCCGTTGAATTCAAAGACCCGGCAATCCACATCCGTGCCGCTGATATCACTGCAGCAGCCACAGCTGTTTTCGGATACGGTCATGCAGATATCCCTACCGTTCACGCGAATGGTCGGCGAAGAAAGGAATCCATACTGCCGGGCAACTTCTTCGCTGGCCATTTCAATTTTTTGATAATCCACCTCGTATCCCGCAAGAGCAAGGACCGGCGTAATTTCGCTCATCACCTCGTCTAAAACCTGATCCGTGCCGATGCAGCGATCACAGGTTTGAAGATCCAGATAAAGATATTCCACAAGAACGCTCTTGGATTTCTGACTTCCGCTGCAGGAGCAGCATGTTTCCGTCTTTTCAATCATCATTTTTTTCTCCCTCATTATCGCATCTGACAATA
>JAQUXD010000044.1 GCA_028692535.1 Eubacteriales bacterium
TGTGATCCGGAGGATGTGGAGATGCTTCAGGATATGATCCTGGTGGCCACCAACGAAGCGCTGCGCCAGATCGATGAGATCAGCCAGTCCGAGATGAGCAAAGTCACCGGCGGTATGGGCTTGCCCCCCGGAATGATGTAAACAGAATGCAGATGAAGTATTATGCAAAACCGTTGACTCGGCTCATTGCAGAGATGTCAAAGCTGCCGGGGATCGGCTACAAGAGCGCCCAGCGGCTGGCTTTTCATATTTTGTCTTTATCCGAAGCAGAAGTGGCTGCCTTGTCGGATGCCATCGTCCAGGCCAAAGCGAACATGAAATATTGTTCAGTCTGCGGCAACCTGACCGACGTGGATCCCTGTTCGGTCTGCTCGGATACAGGAAGAGATTCCGATGTGATCTGTGTGGTGGAAAGTCCCAGAGATGTGTCCGCCATGGAGCGGATCAAGGAGTATCGAGGGAAATATCATGTGCTGAACGGTGCCATTTCGCCCATGGACGGGATCGGTCCTGAGGAAATCAATCTTAAATCGCTCATTCTCCGGTTGCAGCAGAACGATGTGAAAGAGGTGATCCTGGCCACAAATCCCAACATCGAAGGAGAAGCGACGGCGATGTATATTGCCAGGCTCATCAAGCCATCGGGCATCAAGGTGACTCGGATTGCCCACGGGATCCCCGTAGGCGGAGATCTGGAGTATGCGGATGAGGTGACGCTGTCCATGGCCATGGAGGGGCGCAGGGAGTTGTAGTCTCTGGCCGGAACACAGGAGGGAATATGAGAAGCATGCTGATTAAAGGCGGACGGGTTATCGATCACCGCCAGCAATTGGATAAAACAACGAATCTGTTGATCCGGGACGGAAAAATCGCGGCTATCACCGACGATGAGCCTGACGCAGATCAGGTCATCGATGCCCGCGGCTTGATTGTCAGTCCGGGCTTTGTTGATCTGCACATGCACGAGGACCCTTTCGACGAGAAAACGGGGACAATGGGGCAGGATATCGCCCGATCCATGGCCCTCATGGGCGTTACCACCTGCATGGGCGGAAACTGCGGCGAGAACTACTATCCGCCGGATCGGTACATGGACTACATGGACCGTCACGGGAACTGCGTCAACATGGGCTTGTTTGCCGGCCATACCTTCGTGCGAGAGACCTGCGGCGGAGTCGATAAGTACGCGCCGGTCACCGATGAGATCCTGGACCGGATGGAAAAGATGACAGCGGACTTTCTTGGCAAAGGCTGCATGGGTGTATCCTTCGGAGTCAAGTATGTTCCCGGCACCTCCTGGGAGGAAATCATACGTCTCTCCAGCCTGTGCCAGCCGGAGGACAGATTGGTGACAGCTCATGTGCGCAAGGATGTGAACGGCGTGTTCGAAGCTGTGGAAGAAATGGCAAAGATCGCTCGGGAAGCCGGCGTGCGTGTTCAGATCTCCCATGTGGGAAGCATGGGGGGATACGGTCAGATGGAAAGACTCTTGGATAATCTGGACCGGTATCGCAGTCAGGGCGTGGATATGTGTTGTGATTGCTATCCTTACGATGCATTCAGCACAACCATCGGCGCAACCACTTACGACGAGGGATTTCTGGAGGACTATCAGGCCGGCTATGACAGCGTTCAGCTGGTGGACGGACGCTATGCCGGAATGCGGTGCACCAAAGAGATCTTCGACTGGGCCAGAGCCAATGAGCCCTGGGCAAAGACGATCGGGTACTTTATGAAGCCGGAGGATATTGTCCTGGCCCTGAAGCATCCCCATGTGATGCTGGCCAGCGACGGACTCAGAAGCGGAATCAAGGGGCATCCTCGGGCTGCCGGCGCGTTTCCGCGGCTCCTATGCCAATATGTGAAAAGCGGAAAGATTTCACTGAACGAAGCACTTCGAAAAATGACGGACATGCCGGCCGAACGGTTGAAGTTGTCGCGGAAGGGGAATTTGTGCGCGGGTTCGGATGCGGATGTCACTCTGTTTGACTACGATAAGCTGCAGGATCGGGCGACTTACGAAGATCCGGCATTGCCGCCGGAGGGAATTGCCTATGTTGTGATCAACGGACAGATCGCTGTGGATCACGGACAGCTCGTCAACGAAACGCTGGGTCGCTCGGTTCGCTACGGACAGTAAACTGGCGGAAATATCGAACTGCAGGGGAGAACACATGATGAAAGAACGCATATTGGAGCAGATTGCTTCCATGCCGGGACACAACGGCATGTACTTTAAGAATTTAAGTACGGGAGAGACGATCGAATATCGGTCGAAAGAATCCTTTGGTCCGGCCTCTGTGATTAAGCTGCCGATTTTGATGCATATCTGTCGGTTGGCGCGTCAATGTCAGGTCCGGATGGAAGAGAAGATCCGATGCAGACATGCCGACAAACTTGGTGGCTGTGGGGCTTTGCGCGCGTTCAGCGATGAACCGGAAGTTTCCATCGCCACGCTTTGCGAGTTGATGATCACCATTTCCGACAATTCGGCGACCAACCTGCTGATTCGGCGGTTCGGACTCGATGTGCTGAACGAGGCGTTCCGACAGATGGGACTTTCGGTTACCCGGCTCAATCGTTTTTTGTTTGACAGCGAAGCTGCGTCCCGAGGCATTGAAAACGAATTCAGTCCGGCGGAGATGGGCGGTTTGCTGGAGCAGATCTATCAAAGGAAATTTGTGGATGAAACCACTTCGATCTATATCGAGGATATGCTGATGAAACAGCAGATCAATCACAAGATCCCCGGCATCATCGGCAATGCGGCTCTGATTGCACACAAGACCGGAGAAGACGAAGGCATCACCAACGACGTAGCCTTGGTGTATGCACGGGAGCCTTTTGTGCTGTGTTTTGCCGGTAATGAAACCAATGTGCCGGATTTCGAAGACTTCATCCGTAAAACCGCTTATGAGCTCTTCCTTTCCTGTGGGGGCAAGGTATGATGACCTCTCCGGGCCGAGTCGCCTTTACGTTGTTCGGTTTAGATGTGATGTGGTACGGCATCTTGATCGCTTCGGGCATGATGGCTGCGGTGGCTTTGGCTTATCTGCGGGCTCCCGGTGCAGGGTTGGACCGGGATCGCATCGTGGACATTGCTTTGTATTGCATCCCGGCAGGCGCCATTGGAGCAAGACTCTATTACGTTCTTTTCGAATGGAGCTATTATGCTCAGTATCCTGAAAAACTGCTGAACTTTCGCTCCGGCGGGTTGGCTATACACGGCGGATTGATTCTGGGTATTGCCGTGGGCATCGTCCTGAGCCGTCGCTGGAAACTGGATATTCCCAAATATATCGATTTGATCGCTCCTTCCATAGCCCTGGGGCAAGCCATCGGACGATGGGGGAATTTTTTCAACAGCGAAGCCCACGGCGGCCCCACAGATCTTCCCTGGGCAGTGATCGTGAACGGAAATGCCGTGCACCCCACCTTCCTGTACGAATCTGTCTGGTGTTTTCTACTCTGCATCTTCCTGATCTGGTACGACAGAACCGGACGTAAAAAGTTTGACGGTCAGATTTTTCTGATGTATGCGGGATTCTATTCGGCAGAACGTTTTTTTGTGGAAGGTCTGCGTACAGACAGTCTGATGCTGGGACCCTTCAGACAAGCTCAGCTGCTCAGCGTTGCCGTGATCGTGCTCTGTCTGGTCATTTATGGATATAAGGAGAAAAAAAAGTGAAACTGGGAATTGTAGGGCTGCCCAACGTGGGCAAGAGCACTTTGTTCAATGCCATCACGAAGGCGGGCGCCGAAGCCGCGAATTATCCCTTCTGCACCATCGAACCCAACGTAGGCGTCGTGACGGTGCCCGATGAGCGGATCAAGGTGCTGCATGAGATGTATCACGCCAAGCGGGCGATTTATACGACCATTGAATTTTACGATATCGCCGGATTGGTGAAGGGCGCCTCCAAAGGAGAGGGCTTGGGCAATAAATTCCTGGGGCATATTCGGGAAGTGGCCGCCATCGTGCACGTAGTTCGATGCTTTGAGGATCCCGGAGTGGTCCACGTGGACGGCAAGATCGATCCGCTGTCGGATATCGAAGTCATCAATACGGAGTTGATCCTGTCAGACATGGAGGTGCTGGACCGCAGCATCCAGAAACTCCGGAAGAGCGCCAAAGCGGATAAAAGTTTGGCCGGAGAAATGGACCTGCTGCTGCGCCTTCAAAAAGTTCTGGAAGAAGGAAAATCCGCCCGGACCTTGCATCTTGACGAGGCGGAGGCGGAAATCGTGCGCGAATTGAATCTGCTGTCCGGCAAGCCGATCATTTACGCTGCAAACGTAGCCGAAGATCAGGTCGGAACGGGCGACGATAATCCCTTTGTCCGTCAGGTGGAGGAATTTGCCGCGGCAGAAGGCTCTGAAGTTGTGGTGATCTCAGCCAAGGTGGAAGCGGAGATCGCAGAGCTGGACGAAGAAGAAAAGCAGATGTTTCTCGAGGAGCTTGGTATTACGCAATCCGGGCTGGAACAGTTGATCAAAGCATCCTATAAGCTGCTGGACCTCATTTCGTTTCTGACCGCCGGTGAACCGGAGGTGCGGGCATGGACCGTCCGGCGCGGCACCAAGGCGCCCCAGGCCGCCGGGAAGATTCATTCGGATTTCGAAAAGGGCTTCATACGGGCCGAAACCATCGCCTATGACAAACTCATTGAAAGCGGAGGCAATATCGCTGCGGCAAAGGAAAAAGGACTGGTACGAAGCGAAGGAAAAGAGTACGTTGTAAAGGACGGCGACGTGATGCACTTTTTATTCAACGTCTGACAGAGGATCGAAGGATCCGGAGAATGAATCATGAAAAAAAATTACGAAAAAATATTTCAGCGAAATCCGGCCAACGGAAAAATCATCATCGAAGTATCACTGAACAATTATCTTGAATTCTTCCACGAATGGGACAATGCAGCGTTTAAAAAGAGAGATATGCACCCCGAGCTGGCAGCGTTTCTGATCGAATGCTCGGAAGACATCCCTTTGAAAGAAGAACTGGAGATCCAGTTTTATCTGGAGACAGGGGCGCAGGATCCGCAGCAGGAAGAAACGATCCGCACCAGCTACCGGAACTTTTACAATGCGCTGATTTGTTGGGAAAAAAAGGAGGTGAAGCGGATCGTTTCCGGCTCGGGAATCCTGCTGCTCATCGCTCTAACGCTCCTGCTTCTTTATACCATCCTGAGCGGGAGGGAGACCGATACGATCCTTTCGTCTGTTTTGATGGAAAGTCTTCTTATCGGCGGCTGGGTACTGACCTGGGAGGCCTTTCACGGCATCGCCATCGATATTATCCAACCGTTTAAGCGCAGAAAAGCGTTGAAGCGATTCTTTGATACGACGATCAGTTTTCGCTATTTCAATCAATAGAAGAGATATGCCGATGTGCACGAAAAAAGCTGCGAAAAGAATTTTTCTTTCCGCAGCTTTTCGATTGCGTGCGCTATAGTTCGTTCTGAACCATCTGCTCCAGCGTCTGAGCCTTGCGGATCAGCCGTACGGTACCGTCCGAGGCGGCCAGGATCTCCGGGATCTGGATATGGGAGTTATAGTTGAAGGGCGTCATGGAGGAACAATAGCCGCCCACACCGCCGATCACGATCAGATCTCCGAGCTCGGGCTCGGCCATCTTTCGCTCGATGATGTTGTGCTGGCTGTCCAGACACTGAGAGTCTCCGCTTTCGCAGCAGCGTCCCACGATGATGGCGTTATAGCCGGTATCCGGCAGATCAAATTCTGTGGACAGCAGGCTTCCATCCTTCGAGATGACATAGAAAGGATGCTGGGAGCCATACATCGTCGGTCTGGCATTGATCTCCATGCCCCCGTTTACGACGATAAAATTGAATCCGTCATCGCCGGTGGTCTTTTTGTCCAGAACTTCTGTGACGGCGTATCCCGCATTGGCGACGATGAACGTGCCCGGTTCGATTTCCATCTTCAGTTTGCGGCCGTTTCGCTCATAAAACGCTTCGATCCGTTCCTTGGCATAGTTTCCAAGATACTCGATATCCGCGTAAATCTCTCCCGGCATACGGGCTTCCTTGAGTCCGCCGCCGAAACTGACGGTATCGCAGTCGGGGAAGTGCGCTTCTATGATGCCCAGCTCCAGATCGATGTTGCTTCTCCATATTTCGGGATCGCCGCCGGAGCCGATGTGGACATGAACTTCGGTAAAGCGAATGCCTTTGTCCTTTCCGAATTGCAGAGCTGCTTCCAGATCGGAACGGTGGACGCCGAAACAGGAATACTTATCGCCTGTGTTGCGGGTCGCGCTTTCTCCGGAGCCGATCCCCGGGTGGATGCGCATGGACAGGTCGATGCCGTTTTCACGGGCGAAGCCGGCAATCAATTCCAACTGGCGCAAGGAACATACATTGTATTTGAGGCCCTTTTTCATCAGGTCTTCCAAATCTTTTCGCTCTTGTCCGGCAGGGACTTCCTGGGTGGTCAGAAAGATCTTCGCGGGTGCGATGCCTGCCATGACGGCCCGTTTCGCTTCGTTCAGAGAACTGGCGTCGATCAAAAGGCCATGTTTCTCTACGATCTGCAGGATCGTTCGGTTGGAGTTCGCTTTCATCGCATATCGAACGCCCAATCCGTAGGCGTTGGGCATGTCAAGCACTGCCTTGCATCGCTGTATGATCAGGGCTTCGTCGTACAGATACGCGGGTGTCCCGTAAGCTTCCTTGGCTTTTAGGAAAACTGCCGGCTCCAGTTTGGAAAAATCGTTCAATGGGCTCATGACAACTCTCGCTTTCATTCAATTTATTGAAAATAACGTTTTCATCAATTGTTAATTATATACCAACTTTTTATAACAGACAAGACAGCCGTTTTATTCTAACGACTTTCTGAAGAGATCTCCCTGCCGTACATCCCAGGGACAATTGATGGTCAGAATGCGCATGGGCACATTGGAAAAAGGCAGTTCGGTTCCGGTATCGTCCACAATGCGCTCTACGCTGAAGGGCCGTCCCGTTTTACCCGGTGATAGGACTTCCAGCGTGTCGCCTACAGCGAAACGATTGCGGGTCTGAATGATGACAACGCCCTTTGCGGCATCCTGCATCGCGGTGGCGACGAAAAGCCAGTCCCTGACATATCCCGTGGTGTCCGGCGCAAGAGCTTCCGGTTCCTCTAAATAAAATCCGCTGCAATAGGGTCGGTGACTGGTCGTCTCCAGTTCTCTGCGCAATTCGGCTACGGAAGCGGTTCCGTCCAGAGCCATTCGGTAGGCGTTGACAGTGACGCCGATGGAGTAGGGCGTTCGCATGCGCCCTTCGATCTTAAAGCAGGAAACGCCTGCGTCCCGAAGCCGATCCAAAAAGGAGATGCAGCATAGCTCTTTGGAACTGAGGACGGCGGTCCCGTTTTCGTCTTCGAAGACCGGGTAATACTCGCCCGGCCGCTTTTCTTCTGTCAGGTGGTAGTTCCAGCGACAGGACTGCGTGCAGTCCCCCCGGTTGGCGCTGCGGCCTGTCAGAAAAGAGCTGATCAGGCAACGCCCTGAATAAGACATGCACATGGCGCCGTGGACAAAGGCCTCCAGTTCCAGCTCTTCGGGAATGTTTTTGCGTATCTCCGCAATTTGGGGAATAGACAATTCTCTGGCCAAAACGATACGGCGCACGCCCAGATCGTAATAAACACGCGCTGCCCTCCAGTTCATGCAGTTGGCTTGTGTGCTCAGGTGAAGCTCCATATCCGGCAGGGCTTCTCTGATTTCTGCCAGCGCGCCGATGTCTGATACGATAAGAGCGTCTGCGCCGATGGATCGAAGCTCTCGCGCATAATCGGCCAAAACGGAGATCTCCTTGTTGTATACAAAGCTGTTTACCGTCACATAGAGCTTCTTGTCCCGTTTGTGAACAGCGTTGGCAACCCGTGACAAAGCATCAGCGTCCATACCGGCCGTATCTGCCCGAAGCTGCAGCATCGGTCCGCCGCAAAACAAGGCGTCCGCTCCATATTTCAGCGCGATCAGCGCGCCTTCCATGTCGCCGGCCGGGGCCAGCAGTTCCGGTTGTTTCATATCAACATCCTTTCTTCGTCACGTATCATAACACAGGAGGCGCGGGTTTGTAAAACGACGCGCATTGACTGCTTGGGGGCGGGAATGGTACACTGAACTGCAGTCGGATGGCTGTGATTCCGACAAAAATAGCACATCACATTGGGAGGTTATCGATGAAAGGAAAAGTCGCGCTCGTCACCGGAGCGGCCAAGGGGATCGGCAAAGAGATCGCATTGGAGTTGGCGACGGCCGGTGCAAGAGTCTACGCCAACGGACGCACACGGGAAAGTCTTTTGGAACTGTTGAACGAAGCCAAAGAACGGTCATTGGACATTCTTCCGCTGCCCTTTGACGTATCCAAGGAAGAAGAAGTGATCCGGAGCATCGATTCTCTGGAGACCGTCGACTATTTAGTGAATAATGCGGCGGTATGTCCCTACGTTCAATATAAGGACTTGAAAGAGGCGCACTGGGATTTGATGTTTGGCATCAATGTGAAGGGAACGTATTTCTGCACGCGGCACGCACTGGAGAAAATGAACGCCCCGGGCGGCAGCATCGTGAACATCTCCTCCGGCGCGGGGAAAACGGGCGGCGCTTTTGTAAGCATGCCTTACGGAACATCCAAGGCGGCCATCAACAACATGACGATCACCTTTGCCAAGCTGTTTGCTTCCAAAGGGATCCGCGTCAACGCCGTATCGCCGGGCTTTGTCGAAACCCGCATCTTGGATGAGATGCCGATTTCCAGAGATCTGATCCGCTCAGACATTCCACTGGGGAAAATAGGCTTGCCCCAAGACATTGCGCCGATCGTTCGTTTTGTGCTTTCGGATGAGGCATCCTTTATGACGGGGCAGGTGATCGAAGTGAACGGCGGGGACGTCATGTACTAAAAAAACAGATCTATTAGTTAACAGGAGGATAGAAGCATGAAAACTGAACAAAGAGTAGCAGTGGTGACCGGCGGCGCCACCGGGATCGGAAAGGGCTGCGTGCTGAAATTTCTGGAGCACGGATATAAAGTCATGACCACGGGGCGGCGACTGGATAAGCTGCAGGAATTGGCCGAAGAGGCAAAGAGCGACGATCTGAAATTTTTTCAGGGAGATGTGTCGGACCAGACTCAAGTGCGCAGCCTGATCGATCAGACCGTGGCAGCCTGGGGCCGGATCGACGTGATGGTTAACAATGCAGGGATCTGTACCAGCGTGCCCTTTATCGATATGACGCTCGAGCAGTACGACGAAGTGATCAAGGTCAACCAGTATGGTTGTTTTTTCGGCATGCAGGCCGCTGCGCGCAAGATGATCGAGCTTGAGATCAAAGGGGTCATCATGAATGTATCCAGCGTCTTTTACGAGGTAGCCAGTCCGAAAATCATTCACTATCACGCCAGCAAGGGCGCAATTTCCATGATGTCCAAATCGGCAGCCCTCGAACTGGCGCCCTACGGAATTCGGGTACTGGCCGTAGCCCCCGGCGTCATCGACACGCCCATGCTGGATATCGATAAAGAGCGTGGAACCTGGGATGAGATTCAGACCAAGCATATGCGAAATAAAGCCCTCTCTACAGAAGAAGTGGCAGAAGTCATGGTGTTTCTTTGTTCGGAGAAAGCCAACGGAGTCAACGGCTGTGTCATACCCATCGACGACGGCCTGTTGAGCAAGTATTAATATGTCAACCATGGAGTCGACCCTTGAAATATTAGCTCCTGCCGGAAACCGACAGCAGTTGGAAGCTGCCGTGGGGGCCGGAGCGGATGCAGTCTACCTCGGATTGCAGGGCTTCAATGCCAGACAGGGCGCTCGCAATTTCAACAGCCGGGAGTTGGGGGAGGTGACAGCGTATTGCCATGCCAGAGGTGTACGCGTTTATGTTACGCTCAATACGCTGGTGACGGACGAGGAGTTGAGTCTTGTGGATGAGGCGATTTCCGTTGCTGCCTCGGCCGGTGTCGACGCACTGATCGTTCAGGATCTTGGCGTAGCGTCTTTGGCAAGGAACCTGTACCCGGCATTGCCTGTGCATGCATCTACGCAGATGGCGATCCACAATACCTGGGGCGTTTCTTTACTGGAGCATATGGGCTTTGATAGGGTCGTACTGGCCAGGGAGCTTTCCATGGAAGAGATCCGGCAGATCGCCGAGGCGACGAATCTGCCCTTGGAGGTGTTCGTCCACGGCGCTCATTGCACCAGTGTTTCCGGAAATTGCTATCTGTCCTCCATGATCGGCGGACGCAGCGGCAACCGAGGTCTGTGCGCTCAACCCTGCCGCCTGGATTTTCGGTTGAATGAACGATCCTATGCCCTTTCCCTGAAAGATCTCTCAGTTCTTGGAAGTCTGGAACAACTGGCGGATGCCGGTGTGACATCCTTTAAGATCGAAGGCCGGTTGAAGCGGCCCGAATATGTAGCGGCAGCTGTGGCGGGTTGTCGGAGAGCCCTGGCCGGCCAGCCGGCAGATACCGATCAGCTGCGGGCGCTCTTTTCCCGAAGCGGCTTTACCGATGGCTATCTGATGGGCCGCCGCAGGCTTGAAATGTTCGGCCATCGGACACTGGAGGATGTACAGGCCTCCGCCGAAGCACTGGAATCACTGTCGGAAGCGACACCGGAGGCGGCTCCTGCCATCGGCGTGGACATGCTGTTGCGCATTGCTTATGACATGCCCGCATCGCTGACACTATCCGACGGGCGACATACCGTAACGGTCACCGGTGTAAAGCCGCAGCAGGCTCTCGAAAAACAGTTGACACGAGAACTCGCGGAACGAAGCTTGCGCAAAACGGGAGGAACCCCCTTTGCGCTGAGGCAGCTCGAGGTGCAGATCGAAAGCGGTCTTACGCTATCCGTGGGCGATCTGAACGCATTGCGCAGAGAAGGGCTGGAAGTCCTCTCCCAGTGTAGAAATCCCTTGCCGGTGTACGAAAGAACCTCGGAAGACTTCGAAAGCCTTTCCCTTTATCAACCGCCCGAACGGGCGGAGATCCGTCTGCGTTTTGAGCGATTCGAGCAGATTTTCGAGGCAGCTTTGGCCTATCGTTTGATCCTGCCTCTGGGGCAGATCCTGGAACATCCGGAACTGCTTCAGGATGGGGAAAGCCGCCTGATCGGAGAAATTCCTTCCTTGATATTTCCCACAGATGAGAAGCATACGCTTCAACAGCTGAAAGCTTTAAGAAAACTTGGTCTGAAGCACGTGCTCTGCGACAACCCCGGCGCTCTGAAACTGGCATTGGATATGGGCTTTACGGCCCACGGCGGCTCCTCGCTGAACCTGCTGAACAGTTATGCGGTGGAGGCCTATAAAAAGTTGGGGCTGGCGGATGCCACATTGTCTGTCGAAGGGGCCTTTTCCCAAGTGCGGAAATTGGGCGGCGACCTGCCGAGAGGGGTTATCGTCTACGGATACCTTCCGCTGATGAAGTTGCGGGCCTGTCCGGCTCAGGATCAGACCGGCTGCGGGCACTGCCGCGGACAGCAAACCCTCCGGGATCCGAA
>JAQUXD010000045.1 GCA_028692535.1 Eubacteriales bacterium
AGCTTCAGTTCACGTCCTATAGCCTCGCTCAAACTTTTAACGTTCTCCGAATGAAGGCGCTCTCTGGGACTCGCCTCGTGCAAAGACGCCAAAATCGTCTCCACGGAGTCGATTCCGGATTCCCGTTTGCTCTGGACCTTGTGCTTGTACATTTCGTTTTCCGCGCTGTTCACCAACTCTTCTATAGTGACCGCGGAATCGGTTTTCGTTTCACTGCCCACAGCCATACTGCATTTGATGGCATGGATCTTCCGTTTGGAAATGCGGCGAGTGATATCTTTTTTCACCCTATCGGCATCCCGTCGATCCGTGTTGGGCATTACGATAACATATTCATCCCCGCCGATCCTGGCCACCACGTCACGCTCTCTTGCTGCGGAAGTCAGCACATCGGCGCTGATGCGCAACAGCTCGTCGCCTGCGGCATGGCCAAAGATGTCATTGGTGATTTTCAGTCCGTTCACATCTGCAAAGATGACAGACAAGGGCAAATTCTCCGGTCTGTCCAGATTCTTCATATTGTCTTCCATACAGCGCCGATTTTGCAGCCCTGTCAAAGAATCGTGGCAGCTTAAATACTCGATCCGAGCTTCCTTTTCCTTGCGTTCCGTAATATCCATGAACGTGACTACCGCGCCGATGTACGCGCCTGCCTTGTACTGCGGACTCGCATAGTATTCCACATCGAAAAAGGTGCCGTCGGCTCGCCAAAACACCTCGTCGCTGGATCGGACCGTCTCGCCGGCTTTCATATCTTGATAAATCTTGCTTGACGATTCTTCTTTCAGTGTTCCGTTCCGGTCGCTGTGATGAATCAGCATGTGCGTGTTCTTACCCAGAACGTCTTCCGGCGTCTCGTAGCCCAGCATTTCCAGTGCCCTTGCATTGCAGAATGTAAAGATGCCATTCCGGTCTATCCCATAGATTCCCTCTGCGGTGGAATCCAGAATCAGTTGAAGCTGTTCTTTGCTTTCGGCCAGTTCAGCTGTTCGGGAATGAACGGCGTTCTCCAGGCTTCCCACCATTTCTTCCAGAGTGTCGGCCATCGCGTTGAAAGAACGGGAAATCGTTCCGAGTTCATCATTTCGAAGAATGGGCGCTCTGTGATGGATATCGCCTGCCGCAATACGCTCCGTAGAGCGGATCAAATCATCCATCGGCGAACTCAATTTGCGGCTCATCTGAAGATAAATGAGGATATATGCCAGCACCAACAATATAATGACAGCTGTGACATTGCGGATGCTTTCTATGATTTCTGCCATCAGCGGCGCCTGGGGAATCGCTGTGATCACGACCCAGTCCAGGCCTTCGTCGGTGTAGTCGGTGAACTGGGCATAATATGAATCCATACCGGTTGTCTGCCTGAAATTGTTCTCACCGGTTTCCTGATAGTGTTTGTAGGCCTCTTTCAAGATGGCGGAATCCGAGTCCGGAAGGCTGAGGCGGCTGAATTCCCCTCCCCGAACCCTGAAGTTTGGACGCCCGACAGAATTGGCGATCAGATATCCGGTGTCCCTTTCTATAACTGCCGCATATCCTCCCAGCTCTTCCACAAGATCTTTCAATTCCTTGCTGATGCTGGACAGGATCACATGGGTCCCCAGCACGCCTTGAAAAGTCCCGGACGAATCATAGATAGGCCATACGGCGGACAGGGTAAGATCCGGCATGACGAAATGTTTGTAGATCGGCGAATAAACCGGTTTTTGCGCCAGCTCTGCAGCTTTGTACCAGTCCCGTGTCCGGGGATCGAATGCGCCTGTACGGACGGCAAGGGCGCCGGCCGTCTGATCTTCTGTCACATGATAGTACCAGGACTCGCCGTCGGTAAGCGCATTGTTTCTCATGATTTGAACCACGCCTTCTTCATTTCGCCGGGCCCCGTAGTACTCGCCCTCCTTGCTTCCGAAGCTGAAACTGTAGATCGCGTTTTCGTGGGCCGCGAGTATGGACACAAAGAAGCGCTCTCGCTCTTCCTGGTCGGCAAGATCCACGATGCCGTTTTCTATGAGCCGGCTGTTGGCTTCATTGATGTGATAGGGGGCCTGAAGAAAGTCTTCGATCTTCCGGGAAATATCCCGGTTCAGCTCGGCGGCCTTGCCTTCGGCTCCCGCGACGGCTGTTCCGCGCCAGTTCAGCAGGATCAGCGTGCTGATCAGCGCCGTCATGACAACAGTAACCACGACGAAAATGATCATCAGCTTATATCTTATGGGGATTACTTTTTTATCGGATGGCCGGGTCATTTTGTATCCTCCTGAGATTATGATTCATGCTTGTTGTTTGTTAAAAGCGCCAGAGCCTCATCCAGAGGAACCGGACGGCTGAAGAGATAGCCCTGGAGCAGGTCGCAGCCGAAATCCACCAGCAGATCCCGCTGCCGGGGATGCTCCACCCCTTCCGCCACAGTGGTATGCCCCATTTTATGGGCCATGGAGATAATATCTTTCGTAATGAGTTTGTCCGATTCGATCTCCTTAAGTTTATCGATGAAGAATTTATCGATTTTTAAATAATCCACATTGAGCTCCGCTTCACGGGCGAGAGAAGAATAGCCTATGCCGAAATCGTCGATGTAGAGCTGAATGCCTGCGTTGCGGATCTCCTGACATTTTCGGTTCATCTCGTCGAACGTACGGGCAAAGCTTGTCTCGGTAAGTTCCAGGCCCAACCTGCCGGGATCCGCTCCGGTCTCCCGCAGGACTTCCAGAAGATTCGAGATGAAATCCTCACGTAAAAGTTGGATTGCCGACACATTGACTGAAATAGAGATCGGTGTGTTGCTTGCCGCGGAAAAACGCTCCAGGGCCAGACACGCTTCCCGTATGATGCTCTTCCCCAAAGGGACGATCAACTGCGTTTCTTCGGCTATGGGAATGAATTCAGCAGGCTGTATCAGGCCGAATCGCTCGCTCCGAAACCTGGCAAGGGCTTCGAAGCTTACAATGGCGCCGCTCTTGGCGGCCACAATAGGCTGATACACCAACTGAAGCTGGTGGAGTCGATCTCGATAGGCCTCTTCG
Source organism: Eubacteriales bacterium (assembly GCA_028692535.1). Taxonomy (GTDB): domain Bacteria; phylum Bacillota; class Clostridia; order Peptostreptococcales; family Anaerovoracaceae; genus UBA10908. Next base: position 3,027 of record JAQUXD010000045.1, read on the forward strand.
GTCAGCTCGTTCTTCAGAATATTCTCCCTGGCCACGGCATCTGCCATAGTGCTATTGTAATAGCATGCGCCGAAATTCTCTTCCGGCGCTACTGCATTGGCAGCAATAGATGCGTTTTTTATCACTGTATCCGCATCATAGCGGGTCTCTCCGATCTCAACAACACCGAGGTTTGCCCCAAGGGTATGGGGTGCAAGCAATTCTTCCAGGATGTCGATGATCTGACGGCATAAAGCATCCAACTCCGTCCGATCTGCATCGTGCTTCAAATACAGAACAAATCGATCGATGGATATGTGGCAAAGAACCCGATCGGACCGAATCAGGCGCTCCAACTCTCCGGCAAGCTTCCGGATCAGCTGATCCCCGTAGGTATACCCGTAAGCGTTGTTCAACAGACTGAACTTCCTGATGTTGACCAGAATTACTGTCCGATGTGCTTCCGCGCGGCGCATGGTGTCATCATTGAACAGTTCCTGGAAATAATGCCGATTATACAATCCACTCAGATCATCGTGACTGTTTATGTAGCGGAGGCGCAATTCCTGCTTTTTCCGATCATCGATATCCAGAATCAACCCTTCCAGCGCAACGAGCTTTCCACTGTCGTCATAGATACCTTGGCCCTGCTCCCAAACCCATTTGTTTGATCCGTCTGCTGTCGTGATCTGGTACTCCTCCTGCAACTTCCCCTTGACATCCAGCACTTCCTTCCAACGGTTCCATAAGACTTTTCGATATTCCGGCGTGATCAGATCGTTGAAGGAAAGATCTCTGTTGTTGAGAAGACTTTCCGGATCATAGCCGGTCAATTCTCTGCATCCCTGCGACACAAACTCCATGGTCCAGTCCCTGTCATAACGGCAGCGGTAGGCCATGCCCGGCATATTGTCCAGCAAAACCGACTTGCTCCGCTCGCTGTCGAAAAGGATCTGCTCCATTGCTTTCCGATGGCTGATATCATCGATCACACACAAATGAACGGCGTCGGTCCCGGCCCCCAAGTATAACGAGGAAATGGTCATGTTTACCCACACCCAGTCTCCGGAAGGACGCAGAAAACGCTTTTCCATACTGTAACCGGAGATCGCGCCGGATTTGAACCGCGCGAACTGCTCAAGATCAGCGGCCAGATCCTCGGGATGGGTGATGGTGTCCCATCGGAGATCGGACAGATCTTCCATACTCCGCCCCAGGATCTCAAGGAATTTGGGGTTCGCTGTTGGAAATTCTCCGAAATCAGGAGTTGTAAAACGCTCATTATGTACCAAAGCGACCCCCATCTGAACCTGATCAAAGATCGTTCGCAGCATGGTGTCACTTTCTCTGAGACGCTTTTCCGAAGCTAAGAGTTTATTGCGCTCCTGTCGCAGTTGTTTGTTTCGAAAGACAATAACATGCAAAACAGCAATGACTGACAGGACGCTGATAACCATCAAACCGGCTTCGATCGCACGGGACACAGCGCCGCTTGCCCATGTCTCTGCCGGATAATCCGCGCCGAATACTGCGATCGTTTCTCCGCTCTCTAGATCTTTTATCGGGACAAGAACACTCACCCATTCGCCCCACCGGTCCGGAGCAGGCTTAGTAACAACGGCTTCTTCGGCAAAGAAGGCGTTGTGGGTGAAGGCATCCGCTTCGCCATACAACTGTCCGGGCGGCGAATAGTCCGGACTGTCTTCGAGTTCGGAATCCACAGCAAAGTAAATATTTCCCCGATGCATGTACATAATGTAGGCAAAGCGGATCTCATTGTCCAGTTTCGTCAGGTATATCAGCTTTTCTTTCAGCAGCGCGTAACCGGACGGCAGAGTTCCGTAGCGGAGTTCCTCGATCAGTTCCGCATCCACGCCCAGCAATCCGGCTTCGGCAGCTTCGGCCAGCTCCACAGCCTTCCGGGATTGCTCCAGGATCGCCGCATCCCAGACGCCGGCCACATAAAGCGCGCCCACGACAAGCAAAGCACTGAAAATCAGGATGATGGAAGTACTGAGAGGCTTCCGCTCCATTGCTGCTTTTTCCGTTTCTGTTGTTAAGCGCTTGCCCATGGCCTTCTCCCGGTGCTTTAATACCTATACCAGTCATTATACTAGGTTGACAAAAAAATATATACTTCAATTCTATTTTATCGAATATTTTACTGCACACGTTCGAGATATTTAGTCTGACTTCAAAAAATGCGGGTTTTATGGTATACTTTTACAGCAGAAAGGGGAAACGCTATGGAAAACAAAACAATTAAAGTAGGAATCGGTTTCGCCACAGGAAGAAAGCAGTTCCAGCGGATCTTGCGCAGCTATGTGTACAACTGGAAAGAATCCGGCCTTATCGACGACAAAAACATCAGCCTGGACCTTTTCGTGGCCTATGATCTGAAGTACAAGGATACCAAACGTTCCGACTATACGCAGATGAGCGCGGATATTGCCCGACTCATCGACGACAAGTTCTTCATCGGAATCAAGGATATCGAAAAAGTCAAAGCTGATCTGACCGCACGAGGCGTGGCAAGTCCGGAGGAATTGTCCTTAGTCTTCGGCAGCGGATACGCGGCGCAACGCAATATTATTTTATATTATGCCATTAAAAACAAAGTCGACTATCTGCTTTTCCTGGACGATGACGAATATCCCATGGCAGCCACAAAAAACAGGGACACCGTGATCTGGAGCGGCCAGCACGTGCTGAAGACCCATCTGGACAATATTTCAGAGGCGGACATCACCCACGGATACCACTGCGGATATATCTCGCCGATCCCCTACCTTGAATTCGACGAGCGCATGGGGGAAGAAGATTTCCGATCCTTCATCAAAGCCATCAGCAATGACATTGTCAACTGGGAAACGATCAAAAGTGTCATGAAAAACGGCGGCGTATCCTATGCCAGTACGGAAATCCTCAAGGAACTAGAGGTTTTGGATGTACCGGAAATCAAAAAAGCGAAATTCATTTCCGGATCCAATCTGTGTCTCAACCTGACAAAACCGGAGCGGCTTTATCCGTTCTACAACCCGCCCGGCGCCCGGGGCGAGGACACCTTCCTAAGCACCTGCCTGAACGATCGCATCGTCCGCAAGGTTCCCTGCTATGCGTTCCACGACGGATTCGCAGCCTACAACCAGCTGCTGTCCGGAACGCTGCCGACCAAGTTAAAGCCGATCCACTGGAACTCGGACAAGGTGATCCGGCGCTTTCATGCCGCCTGTGTAGGCTGGATCCGTTACAAGCCTCTCCTGCTTTATATTACGGACCGGGAAGCTTACAGCAAACAAATCGACGATATGAAAGCACGGTTGGAACAAACCATCCCCCACATTTGCTCTTATTTCGGGACACGGTCCTTCCAGAGTATCATGAAGGAGTTAAAGAAGTATGACAGTCAAGTCGAGAAGCACTATCAGGGCTTCTTGGATACGCAGCGCATCTGGGCCGATATCATCGGCTCCCTGCAAGAGTAAGAGAGGTGACAAGAGATGTCAACGAATGAACCAATGTCGAAGACGGAGCTATTCTATAAGCGAATTGTGCTATTTTCGCGGATCGCCGGATTGGCGGTAGCTGCTTTCGGCATACCCTTTTATTTGGGCTACGGCAGCCCGCTGCCTTTCTCGAATCCGACTTACACGCTCATGGACAATGTATGGCTGATCGTGTTTCCTTTCATGTTCGTGGGTCTGATCGTGGGCCTTTTCTTTCAAAAGACCGGCGGGCTTCTGGTTTCGATTCCCCTGACTGCCGGATTGTTGCTGGGGCTGGCCACCGATCAGGGATTGGTCTTGCACATGCTGGTACCGCTTACCGTGGGGATTCTTTATCTGATTATCGGATTCTCCAAAGCATACAAGAAGAGCAAAAAGGGCGGCGCGAAAGAAAAACAAAGCTAAACGACAGAAACCGCAAGCATTAGCGCTTGCGGTTTTTTAATCCTGTAATACAGACAGTTCGACCTTCAAAATCGATCAGCCCTTCTTTGCGCATCCTGTCAAGTTCCCGGGAAAGAGACGTCCGCTGAACGCCAATCTTTTCGGCCAGAGCTTTTTTTGTCATAGGCAGAGTGACGCAGTCGGCGCCCTGGCATTTGCTTTCATACTCTAAAAAATGGATCACACTTTCACGGATCGTTCTGCTCACATAGTGTTTGATCCGATCCCCCAGCACCACAGCGTGATCAGAAATGTATGCGAGATAGATCCTAAGGAATGCAGGACAATCGAAGAACAGATCAAACAGGTATTCCTTTTCAATGTTTAAAATCACGGTGTCCGCCTTTGCGGTAATGGTCATGGGATAACGTGGATTTTGAGAAAACAGCAAGTTGCCGCCCAGGATTTCATCCTGAGGAAATTCTGCGATCACCATCAGGTTCCCTTCTTCGTCGATCCGCTCCACCGAGACCTTTCCCTCAAGAATGATTTCCATCTTTGTGCATACTTCATCGGCAAAATGAACGACCTGCTCCTTATCATAGTGACGGATTGTAAATCGACCCTCTTTCATGCGTGCGCGAATCGTCTCTTCGCCCAGCGATGACAGCAGCGTACTCTGCAGTGCGACATTCATGTAATTTTCCATTGCGCGCCTCTTCTGTTACATCGGTAACACTTTTTTATCTATTATACCTTTATAATCGACTTAAAACAACGAGGAGGATACAATGGATATTTTTACACTGGGCTTCTGGGCGGTTGCTTTGCTGTTGACAGCAATCTCTCTGGCTAAAAATAAGCAGAAGACTTTTTCCGCCATGAAGAAATCCAAGGGAATGATGGGCAGCATGCTGAGCCAGATCGTCGCGATCATTTTTCTGATCGGGCTGGTGCTCACGTTTGTTCCGCCGGAAACCATACGTGCCTATTTGGGCTCTTCCAACACCGCGATCGCCACTCTGACCGCCGCCGGCGCCGGAAGCATTACATTGATCCCGGCTTTTGTGGCCTTTCCTCTGGTGGGATCCCTGGTTCACGCCGGCGCCGATATCGTCCCGGCTGCAGCGTTCCTGACGACACTGACCATGGTGGGAATCGTCACATTCCCCTTGGAGAAGAAGGAGTTCGGCATCAAATTTTCTCTGTATCGAAACGGCTTGAGCTTTATATTCGCGTTGCTGATCGCCCTGCTGATGGGGGTGATTTTATGAAAATCCTCAATTTAATGAAGAAAAATATGCTGGCCGCAGTTATCGGCCTGGTCTATATGCTTTTGTTTCTTGCCGCGCCGGAGAAAGCACTGCTCTCCTTGAATAACAGCGCATACTATTTAAAAGAAATGCTGGTGATCCTTCCGGTGATCTTTCTTTTTACCGCTGTCATTGAAGCGCTCGTACCCAAAGAGTTGATCCTTCGAAGTTTCGGAGAGCATTCCGGAATAAAGGGGAATATGCTCGCGCTTCTGCTGGGCAGCATCTCCGCCGGGCCCATCTACGCCGCCTTTCCCATCGGGAAAATGCTTCTCCAAAAGGGCGCAAGCGTAGCCAATGTCGTGGTAATCCTGAGTTCCTGGGCCGTGATCAAAATACCGATGCTGGCCAACGAAGTGAAATTTCTCGGCGCTGAATTCATGGGTGTCCGCTGGGTGCTGACAGTTTTTGCGATCTTCGCCATGGCCCAGATCACGGATCGTCTGGTCAAGAAAGATGACCTGCCGTTAGAATCCCAGGACCCGGACATTCAGCTGACGATAAGGGAATCCTACTGCATCGGCTGCGGACTGTGCGTTCGCATGCTGCCCGATTTTTATAAAATGGACGGAAACAGAGCCGTTGTGATAGACAGACCGTTGGATGAGAATGCAAGAGTCGCAGTCCGTATCACGGCAGAGAAATGTCCGTCCAAAGCCATCATGTTGCATCTGAAGGAGGAAAAAATTTCATGAAAGCCAAAGATTCACTCGTTCGCATCGCCTTCCTGGCTCTGTTCCTATTCCTGACCATCCGGGGAAAGATGGCGCTCTGGCTGCTCTTGTTCGCACTGAGCCTGCCCGTCGCCTTGCTGTTCGGGCGATTGTACTGCGGATACGCCTGTCCGATCCACACCATTATGCGGCCGGTCTCAGCGCTGGCTCGTAAGCGAGGCTGGCAGAAAGACTCTGCGCCTCGGTTTTTGTCCGCCGTATACCTTCCCTGGGTCGCACTTGCACTCAGTATCGCCTCAACCGTCTTTGCCCGGAAAGCGCTCCAAATAAATCTGCCGATCCTTCCTTTTTGGATCGCAGCCGGAGCGCTGACGGTTCTTCGCTTTCGCCCCGAAGTCTTCCACAACGCAATCTGTCCCTTCGGCGCCTTGCAGAAAACCTTCGGGCGGTTTGCCCGCCGATCGAAGCAGGTAGATCCTGTTGCCTGCATCAGCTGCGGACTCTGTGAAAAAGCCTGCCAGGCCGATGCCATCCATCTCACCGGCCCCGACCACACCGCAACAGTAAACATTTCACTCTGTCACCAGTGCTCGTCCTGTAGCATCGCCTGTCCCAAAGACGCGATTGCGCATAAAAAACGTTTGCCTGAAAAATAAAGTTGTAAATGCAACAGAATGATACGGTTTTTTGCTTTATACTGAAATTGAACTTTAAAATCCTTGCATTTTTGTTGGTTCACACAATCGCTTCTGCTATACTTCATTTATAAGGAGGGAACGATCTTGGTAGAACAAGTATTTAAGCTGTCAACAGGCAACGAAACAGCTGTCGAACGCATCGTTTTTGATGAAAATGTGCACTACCTGCACATGGTTTTCAATCAGGGAGACGGCCTCCCGGAGCATCTTTCCAATTCCAACGTGTACATGACCGTCCTGAGAGGAAAGCTATCCATCGGGCTGGACGACCAACCTGTTCACGAATACGACGCCGGAACCCTTTTAAAGATCCCCTTCCAAACTAAAATGAATGTCAAGAATCTTCAGACCGAAACATTGGAACTGATCGTGGTAAAAGCACCGGCCCCCAAAGGCTAAAACGAAAGGAGAAACACAATGAAAAAGTATGAATGCATCCCCTGCGGCTATATCTATGATCCGGCAGTCGGCGACGAAGACGGCGGCATCGCTCCGGGTACCGCCTTCGAGGATATTCCCGATGACTGGCAGTGTCCCGTCTGCTCCGTAGGAAAAGAAGAATTCAAACCCGTAGAAGAGTAGAAAGGAATTCATTATGAGCATGTTTTGTTTTCAGTGTCAGGAAACCGCCCGGGGTACCGGCTGCAATGTAAAAGGTGTCTGCGGTAAAAACGAAGAAGTCGCCAAGCTCCAGGATCTCCTGATCTATACACTCAAAGGGATCTCCGAGATCGTCATCAAGAAAAATCTTGATCCCGCAAATATGAAAGAAGTCAACCACGCAGTTTTGAGCAGCCTCTTCATGACCATCACCAACGCCAATTTCGACGATGGCTCGCTGGAAGCTCAGATTCGCAAAATGCTTGTCATCCGTGATGATTTGAAAAAGAATGTTTCTGCTTCAGATCTCCACGATGCAGCCACTTTCACCGTGGGTTCCAGAACATCCATGTTGGAAAAAGCAGACTCCGTCGGTGTTTTATCCACGGAAAACGAAGACGTCCGCTCTCTGCGGGAAATGACCATCTACGGACTCAAGGGCATGGCCGCCTACACCGAGCACGCCAACAATGCGGGTAAGGAGAATATCGAAATCAATGCGTTCATTTACGAGGCTCTGTCCGCTACGCTGGATGACAGCCTCAGTGCCGATGAACTGGTGGCGCTGGTTTTGAAGACCGGCGAGCACGGCGTCAAATCCATGGCGTTGCTGGACGAAGCCAATACCTCGACCTACGGTCATCCGGTCATCACGGAAGTGAACATCGGCGTGCGGAAAAATCCGGCGATCCTGATCTCCGGACACGATCTGGTGGACTTGGAGGCGCTGCTTGAACAGACCAAAGGCACCGGCGTGGATGTCTACACCCATGGCGAAATGCTGCCTGCCCACTATTATCCGGCCTTTAGAAAATACGACAACTTCGCCGGAAACTACGGAAACGCCTGGTGGAAGCAGATTACGGAATTTGAAACATTCCACGGACCGATCCTCTTCACCACGAACTGCATCGTTCCGCCGAAGAGCGAAGAAATCCGGGCGCGGATCTTTACCACCGGATCCACAGGCTACCCCGGCTGTACGCACATCCTGCCCGATGCCGACGGCAAGAAGGACTTTTCGGAGATCATCGCCATGGCCAAAACCCTGCCGGCGCCCGAAGAGATCGAGACCGGCACCATCGTAGGCGGATTTGCACACAATCAGGTGCTGGCCCTGGCCGACAAGATCGTGGACGCTGTCAAGAGCGGAGCGATCAAGAAGTTTTTCGTCATGGCCGGCTGCGACGGACGGATGAAGTCCAGAGCCTACTATACCGAATTTGCGGAAAAGCTCCCCAAGGACACCGTGATCCTGACCGCAGGCTGCGCAAAATACCGCTACAACAAGCTGAATCTGGGCGATATCGGCGGCATCCCCAGAGTT
>JAQUXD010000046.1:0-1684 GCA_028692535.1 Eubacteriales bacterium
TTTTCCGCTTTCCAAAGCGATGGCATTATTTGCTCCGTCCCATGCTACAGAAAACTTCTTTGCGCTGCCGTTTAAAACATAAGCTAAATCCCTAAGTTTAAAGTAATTGTTTCCGGCAATGTTATAGGCATCAAAAGCAACGTTTTTTCCATCCACCAGCACTTTCGACGCGGTCGGTGTCGCTTTTAATTGTGGGGTTGGAGCCGCTCCCGCAACCGTTGGAACACTAATTTTAGAGAGAATTTTTACGGGAGTGCTTTGAGACGTTCTGCTTTTTCCGTTTCCGACTGAGCCTTCGTCATTATTTCCCCAACAGTAGAGGTCGCCGCTTTTGGTTATGGCTGAAGACACATGATCGATTATGGATGCGGATACAACATTCGAAAGTACTTTTACCGGTGTCTTTTGCTTGATGCCATCCGAAAGAGGATCATCGGTCAAGCCGCTTTGACCGTTTCCTATTTGACCGTCAGCATTATTTCCCCATGTGTAGAGGTCGCCATTTTTTGTGACCGCCGCGGGATTAATGCCCTTGCTGTTTGTAAAAGAGGCAACATTGGAAAGCACTTTAAATGGTGTGGCTTGCATTGTAAATGTACCGTTGCCGATTTGATAATCGCCGTTTTCTCCCCAGCAGTACAGATCGCCGCTTGTGGTGATCGCCGCACTATTTGTAAGAGTAGCTGTGACGGATGCGACGTTTGATAGAACTTTTACGGGTGTCGTCTGGCTGTCTTCCGGCATTTTCTTTCCATTTCCGACTTGGCCCATTTCGGTGTATCCCCAACCGTAGAGATCTCCGTTGGTCGTGATAGCAAGAGTGGTGCTACTCGTCGATACAGACAAAACATCTGAGAGTACTTTTACGGGTTTTGTCTGATGATCTCTGGTTCCGTTTCCGACTTGACCAAACCAGTTTGCCCCCCAGCAGTAGAGGTCCCCGTTTGTGGTAATTGCGGCAGCCGGACCATCGTTTTCTGTAAGTTTCGCAACATTGGATAGAATCTTAACCGGTGTTTTTTGGACTGCGTCTGTTCCGCTCTTTCCGTTGCCAACCTGGCCATATTGATTTTTTCCCCACGTGTAGAGGTCGCCATTTTCAGCAAGTGCGGCAACTGTACCTTGGTTCATTGTTACAGAAGCAACATTGGAGAGCACTTTTACGGGCGTTGTTTGGATTTCGTCTGTTCCGCTTTTTCCGTTACCGATTTGCCCATATTGATTTCTTCCCCATGTGTAGAGGTCGCCTGTTGTTGTGATGGCAGCAACAGATTCGCCATCCATGGCAACTGATGCAATATTGGAAAGAATTTTAAGCGGGGTATACTGTTTTTCGTTAACGCCGCCTTTTCCATCGCCAACCTGCCCGAACTTATTGCTTCCCCATACATAGAGGTCTTTATTTGTTGTAATTGCAACAGTTATTTGATTCGTTGAAGCGAATTCAACATTTGAAAGAGCCTTATACGGAGTTGCTGTGTCTCCATAATGCGCACCGCTTCCGATTTGACCGTACCAATTTTGTCCCCAGCAGTAAAGGTCTTTATTTGTCGTGATAGCGATACCGGTTTCACCGACTGAGACTGGCCTGCTTTCTGTCATTGTCGCTGCAAAAGAGATCGGCGCGAGTGTGGCGCAAAGAAGTAAGACTAAGATGATTGACAGTATTCGTTTTTTCATATTT
>JAQUXD010000046.1:1784-11498 GCA_028692535.1 Eubacteriales bacterium
CCCAGCCATTGCACTAAATTCAATTCGGAATCGTTGAAAAAGGCGGAATGGTCCACCGGGAAATAAGATTGTGTCGTGCTGGCGCCCCATTTAAAGGTGCCTTCATCCGGCTCGAGCTCTCCCATCAGTATTTTGAACAATGTGGTATTTGCGATCTCATTTTCGCCCACAAAAGCGATTTTATCCTCCCTGTTCATTTGGAAGGTGACGCGGTCCAGCACTTTTATGCCGTTCACTGTCTTGCTGATCCCCGTGACAAACAGGGCATCTTTGCCGATCGGGCGATCAATGGTAAATCCGACAAAAGGATATCTCCGAGATGAGACCGGCAGATCATCCACGGTGATTTTATCCAGCAGTTTCTTCCGCGACGTTGCCTGTTTTGATTTTGACTTGTTTGCCGAAAACCTCTGGATGAAGCTTTGAAGTTCTTTGATCTTATCTTCGTTCTTTTTATTCTGATCTTTCATGATCTTTTGTATCAACTGGCTGGATTCATACCAAAACTCGTAATTGCCCACGAACATATTGATCTTTCCGTAGTCCACGTCCACGACGCTGGTACACACGGTGTTGAGAAAATGTCTGTCATGGGAGACAACGATCACTGTCCCCTCGTAATCCATCAGAAAATTCTCCAGCCAGCTGACAGCGCCCACGTCCAGATGGTTGGTCGGCTCATCCAGCAAAATGATTTCAGGCTTTCCAAACAGAGCCTGCGCAAGCAACACCTTCACTTTTTCGTTTCCTGTCAATGAATCCATGGGACGGCAGAGCAAATCCACGTCAAGACCAAGTCCCTGGATCAGCCTGCTTGCATCGGATTCCGCCTCCCAGCCGTTCAGCTCGGCGAATTCACCTTCGAGTACCGAGGCCGTCAAGCCGTCCTCGTCGGAAAAATCTTCCTTGGCGTACAAGGCGTCTTTTTCTTTCATGATCTCATACAATCTGGCATTGCCCATAATGATCGTATCCAAAACCGAGAATCGGTCAAAGGCGAAATGGTCCTGTTTCAGAACGGATATACGCATATGTTCGGGAATTTTTACATCGCCGGTCGTTGGCTCCAGGTCGCCCGATAAGATTCTTAAAAAGGTAGATTTTCCAGCTCCGTTGGCGCCGATGATCCCATAGCAATTCCCGGGGGTGAATTTCAGGTTCACATTCTTAAAAAGAGGCGAACCGTCAAAAGTAAGACTAACGTTTGTGATAGTTATCATTGTTTCTCCCTAATCTGAAAGAGCCCCGAAGGGCTCTTTCTTTATTGTTCATTAAAAACCTTGAGGAAATGAACGACGATCCGCGCCGTGAGGCCCCAAATAGAGAACTCCCCGTAATTCCATATGGGAACGTTGCATCGCCCTTTGATCCAGTCGTACTTGTGAGGAGAGTCCACCATGTGATACGGGAAATCATCCTTGATGTCCGCCAATACATCAAAGTCGTAGATGTAAGGCGCATTGTCCGCAAAAAACTCCAGAGGCACCAGGAAAATCTCTTCTACTTCGGATTCTTGTATCACGATATTGGGAAGATCGCTGTGCGCGATCTGGCCGATAAACGTGTGAATGGTGACGCCGGTATAGTTGTGCAGCGTATCAAATTGACCCAAAAGCGTGACGCGATGCGGCGGCAGCCCCAGCTCTTCTTCCATTTCCCTTAATGCGGTACGCTCGGGTTTTTCTCCCGGATCGATACGGCCTCCGGGAAAGCAGATTTCCCCGCCCTGGCGAATGCCATTGGCCCTTTTTTCAAAAAGAAGATACAATCCGTCTTCTTTTTCCACGAGCGGGATCATGACTGCGCTGGCCCGCTCCACCTCGATGATACCGGGTTTGCGGCCATCCAGTTTTTCCTTGATCTCCCAAGCTTTCATCAATATGCTTCCTGCTGCTAGTTCAAAATTTTGTATTGATTGACGTAACTGCCCAATGCTTCGATATCCTGGCTGATACTGACCACGAAATCCGGTCCGTGCTTTTCGGATATACTAGCCAAACGGCTCAGGAATTCCTCGAGATCTTCCAATTTTACATCCGCATGCTTCAGAATGCTGTCGATAAAGATGATTTCTATATCGTGATCCTGACTGATGATCCCATAAAGAAAGCCGATATACTCATCGATATTCGTTACGTGCTCAAAGTCTTCCATGCACACTACTCGAATACGATACTTCAAATCGTACATCAGCCTGTGATTCTTGTTGATGAACACAACGCTCCCGTTAACCTTATCCAGGCTGGCGTTGGCCATATCAACCATCCTTTTGGTCTTACCACTGCCTTTGTGGCCAATGAGTAACTTCACCATGATGATCGCCCCCTCTGCATTTTTTTGATCTATTTATATTCTACCATTGACGCTGTTTGTTTAATCATTATACATGACCCTCCCATCCGCGACAAGGATAACCCGACAAATTTCAGGAATTATTTCGTCTGAGCTGACCGCAGGCGGCCGCAATGTCCGATCCCAGCTGTCGGCGGATACTTACGGGTATGCCTCGGTCTTCCAATACGCGGGCAAAACGGGCTGCCCGACTCCTTGAACTTCCCTGCATGCCGATCTCCGCCACCGGATTCAAAGGAATCAAGTTCACGTGGCATAGCATGCCCCGAAGCAATTCGGCAAGACGACGGGCTTCTCCCGGATCATCGTTTTTGCCTTCGATCAATGCGTATTCGAATGTGATACGCCTTCCCGTCTGTTCGGTGTATTCCCGGCAGACCTTCATCAACTCCTGCATCGGCCAGGCCTTTGCCACCGGCATTCGCTGCTCTCGCTCCCTCTGAGATGACGCATGGAGCGAAATAGCCAGATTGACCTGAGGAAAATCGATGCCGAACTGCCGGATCTTCGGAATCAGACCGCAAGTGGAAACCGTCATATTGCGATAGCTCAACCCCACGCCGTCAGGATCGTGAATCGTGCGGAGAAACTGAGAAACCTCAGCATAATTATCAAAGGGCTCACCCATCCCCATGAGCACGATGTGATTCACAGGCGCCTCCGCCCGCTTCTGACAAACAAGGAATTGATCCAACATCTCCCAGGCCTTTAAGTTGCGAACTTTTCCCCCGATTGCGGAGGCGCAAAAGCTGCATCCCATGGCACACCCCACCTGAGTAGAAAGACACAGCGTATTGCCGTATTCGTACTTCATAAAGACCGACTCAATCGTATTGCCGTCGGGAAGCGTCAGCAGAAATTTGCGGGTTCCGTCAGCGGAAGAGATCTGTTCAGCCGCGATGACCAACGACTCGAAGGAACAGGAATCCCTCAGCTTTTCCCGAAGCGCTCCGGGCAGATCCGTCATCTCCTCGATGCGATCCACGCCTCTGCTGATCCATTGGAAAAGCTGCTTTTCTCTGTAAGCAGGCTCCCCAAGGGACACAAGGAACGCTTTTCGCTCTTCTCTGTTAAGGGCCTTGATATTCATAGATTTTCTCCTGCGGCTTCTATAATCTTTGATCGCAAAATTGCTATTCCTGCCTTCTCCGAAGCAGACTGGAAATATCGACTTCGGCCCACAGGACTGCGACCAGCATCAACGCCGCGCCCACGTACGCTCTCGGGCGCAACACCTCTCCCACGATCCAGTAAGCAGCTCCGGCAGCAAACACAGGTTCCAGCGTGAAAATCAATCCCACATGATTCGAACTGGTATACTGCTGTGCCACAGACTGCGTTATGAAAGCAAATCCTGTGGAGAAGATGGCAAGCAGGAGCACAACACCCCACACATCGGCGCCGATCACCTCGGCGCTGTGCCCGAACAACACGCTGAGTACCGTCATGAGCGCCGCAACCGTTCCCAGAACCATAACGCCCAGCTGCAGAGCATCCACTCTACTGTTCTGAACCGCAATTTCCGTCACGACGATATCTCCGGCATAGCACAGCGCAGCCACCAGACACAGCATATCGCCGAAGGCGGGAGCAAACCGTTCGTTGAGCGTCATAAGCGCCATGCCGACAGTGGCCAAAAGAAGGACGAAAATCAACTTCGGAGCAGGGCGGATCTTTCGAAAAAAAAAGTTGATTAGCGGAGTGAAAATCACAGGGAGCGCCACGATAAATCCGACATTGGTCAGATTGGTATGCAGTATTCCGAAATTCGTAAAAGCATAAACACAGGTGAGCAACAGCCCGATCAGAAAACCGTAGCGCAGCGTTTCTCTGCTCACAGGCCTCATTTTTTTGTAAAAGACAAGGTATGCCAGAGCAAAGGCGATCAGAAAGCGCACAGCGCACAGCGTAAAAGGATGCAGGACTTGCAACGCAAAATCGGACATCACATAAGAAACGCCCCAAAAGACAGTCACCATGATCAACGCAACATCCGCTTTTTTTTGGTTCGACACCGGCTCCCTCTTTCTACACCATCGCAATAAACAATTCCATCGCCAGCGTAGCGGGCATGGAACCGCTTTTGATATCCTTTTCCAGACGATACGCTGCGGCAAGACTGTCGGACAGGTCTGCCGCGTTTCGCTTTCCGGCGGCTTCCACGGCCTTGCGCAGGCGAAACGGGTGAACACTCATGACCTCGGGAAGTTCTCTGGCGCTCTGTCCGGCATCCAGCCGCTCCCTGGCGATCAGCATCAGTTCCAGCTGGGAACACAGAAGCGCGATCAATTGAAACACTTCACGGTCTGCATCGGAGGAAAGCAATCCGGATAGCCGATTTTGAAAAAGCTTCAGCGCCAATCCTTTTTTACCGGAAAAAGCCGCTTCCAAGAGCTGAAAAGCATCGCTCTGCGCAGAGGCTGCTGTCACAGCTTCGAAATCGGCAGTTCCGATCTCCGGATCCTGGCTGTAGGAAGCTGCTTTGATCAGGTCGTTCATCAGATGATGCAGTGTATAATCGGAGTTTTTGTCACCGTATCCCGTTCGCTCGATCAAGCTGCCGATGGCCTGCGGCGAAGCGGACTTCCCCATTGCCGCTAGTTTTTTTCGAATAAAGCCCTTCAGTATCTGTCCGCTGATCGGTGAAAATTCCAATACCATTCCATGTTCGCGGATCGCTTTGTACGCGCCGGTTCTCTTGTCCGCGCCGGCGCACTTAAATACCAGCGCCGTTGATTCAGGCACTGAGCGAAGATACGCAACCAGCTCCGCTTGCTCTGCGGGGCTGCAGCCTCTGCCTTTCCCCGCTCCGAAAAAATCCGAGTCTTCCACGATCACAAGTCTGCGCTTCGAAAACAAGGGCAGCGTTTCGCAGGCAGCGATCAACGCTGAAACCTGAGCATCCCCTTCGGAGAAAACGACGGTATCCATGGCGGCCGCGGAAGGATCGATCAGATCTCTTGTCAGTTCTTCCACCGCCCAACGCATCAGATAGTCTTCCGGGCCGTACAGGAGCATTGCCGATGGATAGACATGAGTTTCCAGCATTTTTTGAAACGTCTTGTAAGCATGCTCTTCCTGTTTCATTCACAGTCCTTTCGATCTATGGTCCAACTTATGTCCCGGGCAGCGTTTTCGATCAGAAAATGATCAGAGGAAATCGACCGGAGACACAACGCGCCCCATTGATCGGTCCTACCGAATAGTATACCTGACTTTTCCAATAATTCAATGACCCGAGGAGACGGGTGGCCATGGGCATTATTCTTTCCGCATGAGATGGCAGCATATCCGGGAGAGGCGGAAGCGAGGAATTCAGGACCGGTGGACCCGGCGCTCCCGTGATGCGCAACCTTCAGGATATCGCAAAACAGCGGACCGCGCAGATCCGGCTCTGCCGTACGCTCCAAGTCGCCGGTAAGCAGGATCTTCAAGCCCTTATAATCCACTCTCATTATGAGGCTCAGGTCGTTTTCGCTCGAGGCCTCCGAAATCATTTTACCGGGAGAAAGAATCTGAATCGATCCATTCTTTCCCAGATCCACGAAATCTCCGGCAGAAAGAAATATCATCTCTCCACACTGGATATCCGAAAAGGTGTCCTGCTTCCGTCGGTACGGATGGGGCACCAAAAGCCTCTCTACCGGCATCCTTTGAGAAAGCTCCTGAATCCCCTTCCGGTGATCCATGTCCGCGTGCGTGATAAATGCCAAGTCAATTCGGGTGATGCCATTCTTCAGCAGATAAGGCTCCAGGATCGTTTTCCCCACATCTTTGTAAAAACTTCCGCCTCCGTCTACTAATATATTCGTCTTTCCCGCTCGAATATGGATGCAGTCACCTTGCCCCACATCCAGAAAAGTGACCAGAGGCGTGTTGTATCGCCATGGGAGCAACGATTCGCTGACCCCGCAGAGGAACGGAAATACCAGAGCGGCGATCAGACAGGACGTTGAGAGCACACCTAAGGCCGCGTGTTTTCCTCTGCGCAGGAGAATGAACCTGGTTTCTGAGAAATAAAGAAAAAAGAACACATAAAAGATAATAAGCAAGCCCACCGGCGGCGCCGGACACAACCCGCCGCCGGGTAACGCCTGACCCAGAGCTGACAAGCGCAGCAATAAAGATACAAGACTTTCGGCAATCCCCGCCAACGCAGAAAACACTAAGTCCACAGCACACAGACCGGCCGGTCCCAGCAAAGTTGCTGCGCCAAGCATCAGCGAAACGAGAAACATCAGCAAGCCCGTGGGCAGAAGCAACCCGGCCAACAGCAATGCCGGCGGATTGACCAGAAATCCTGCCGGCGCAAAGAGCAAAAAATGGTATGCGATCAACGGCGCCATTCCGATTTGGATCACCGCGCAAGGGCACAGTATGTTTCCGGCCGAAAGAATCCATTCCTTCCTATGCCGATCCGCCATCTCCTTGATTTTCAGATTCGCAACGGGCAAGGCCACGCCTACCGTGTATGCCGCCAGAAAGGATAGCTGAAATCCGGAATCAAAAAGCTGAAACGGTTGGATTGTCATCAGGAGAATCGCCGTCGCCGAAGCGGCGGAGGGCAAGTCATACCGCCCTCTGAGCGGACGGGAAAGCATCGCCAGTATCGCCATTCCGGAAGCGCGGAGAACAGACGCAGACAAGTTTGCCAAGACAGCATATACCACAATCGCCCCCACGCCGACGATAAGGGACACATCCCGGCGCCATCCGGAGGAAAGCTTTAAGAGCACTGCATACAGAAGTCCTACATGCAAGCCCGATACCGCAAAGATATGGCCCATGCCACTTTCGCGAAATCCTTCGTACACATCCTCCTGAATATGACTCTTTTCGCCAAACAGAAGCCCGGCCAGCAGGGCAAATCCTTCCGGAGTCATCCGCGCTTCGGCCAGACTTAGGAATTTCCCTTTCATCAGGGATAATCCGTTCAAAAAAAGTCTTTCCGTGTCAAGCGCTTCGAACCGGTAACGCGAAGTTCGGCACAGGGTACGGATGCCCTTTCCTTTCAAATAAAGCCGATAGTCAAAGCCTCCCGGATTCCGGCATCCATCGGGACAGGTAATGCGCCCGGAACATCGCACTCGTTTCCCTGGCAATCCATAGGGATAATCCACAGGATATTCGCCCGGCTGCAATTCAAGCTGCAGAAGAATTTTCTCCCGAATCTCCTGGGGCGATCCGCCGATGAGACTCCCCTCGTCCGCAGCAAGCGTAAGCGCAAGGTAGTAATCCTTCACCTCTGCTTTAATGATCACGCCGGACAGCTGTACGACCCGGCCATCCCAGTCGTCCAGGACATATTCCGTACGATTCGACAAGTCCATGCGAAAGAAGCCAAGGATCAGAATTGCAAGCAGCATCAGAGGTACAAGATTCTTATATGGCCGAATTCTGAGCGCCAAAAAAACACCTGCGCATAACATGCACAGGTGTTGAAAGCAAATCAGCTCATAATGGGCCAGCAATATTCCGATAGCTTCGGCAAAAAAGAGGCCGACCAGCGGTCTTCGCACACTTTTTCCTCGGGCTCCCACTATATCTTATCGGAATTGGTATTATTTGTCAACTCCAGGAAGACCAGTTCCGGTTGATTCAGAAAGCGAAAAGGGAAAATGCTGTTCCCCAGTCCCCGGCTCACGATCATTTCCAGCGCGCCCTTCCGATATGAACCATTGGTGTACTTGGGCAGGAGCCCCTGATTGGGGGCATAAAGACCCTCCCGCATAAAGGGCAGTCGAATCTGCCCGCCGTGGGCATGGCCGGCCAATACCAGATCGACAGGGTATCTAGCATACAGATCCACATACTCGGGCCTGTGGGCCAGCAGCACCGTAAAACGCTGGGGATCAATGTCCGGAGCAATCTGTTCCATCATGGCTGCAGTGCGTTCCCGGGTATTGTTCCCCGCGCCGGCCAGGATCGGATCTTTGTACAGTGTAGAAGGGTCCTGGATCCCGGCCAGTTGGATGGTCGCTCCGTCTCGCTCCAACAGGAGCACACGATTGTTGATGATTTGCACGCCTATTTCTTCCATCCGGACCTTGAAGGGATTCTTATCAGGGTCGTCCAGCAAGATCATTTCATGATTGCCGTAAATATAGTATACCGGTGCGATCCGGATCAATTCTTCTGCGAAATCGGCGGCAGACGCGCCGGGGATCCCCTCCTGTTCCCCCGATTGGATATCCCCGGCCTCCCGGGCATAAGCGCCCGCATCCACCAAATCTCCGGTGATCACGATCACATCGGGCGTCGATGCGCGGATCGCATCCAATATTTTCTTGCGAAACTTCTCATTCTCAGAGGAATGAAAATCCGACACCTGTGCAATGGTGTATCCATCAAATTCCGTGGGTATTTCGGAGGATGAAACGAGATGATACGTTAAATCCACACTCCGATTGAGCTGTATATTATACATAATCAGTGCTGCCACCAGCAGTACGACACCAAGGCGTATTCTTTTCTTTCTCCTCAATTGTCCTCATCTTCCTGCTCTTCCGGCGTCGGTTCAGGCACATCGTTTCCGTTGTACGCCTCTTCCGCAGGTTCCTCTTCTTCCGGCGTATTGATCGCACCTTCGGTGACCACATTGCCCGAGGGATCCACATAGAATGGATTTTCATCTTCTTTCTCCGGCGCAAAAGGCGAAATCGGATACATGGCCGGGTTGGGATTATGCACCGGACAGTAGAATTCCGGGGCGTCGTAGATCGCATCGGGAAGGGAGCGCAAACCCATGGTACTCATCGAGTAGTCGACCAACGTTTTTTCCCAGGAACTTCCGTTGGGGCGAATCACCGCCAGTTTGCTCACCGAGTTGGAGCAATAGGGTGTTGCCAGATATCCGGTATCGGCGCAAACGTTTACCAGCACGTGGGCATCGTCATATTCCGTCGGCACAGTCCCTTGAATAAAAATATCGGAGATCAGCGTTCCTCTGGGATCTGCAGCGGAAAGGGATGAGGGCAATTTTCCTGACATCCGGTCTACCGTTGCTGTGACAAAATCTCCACGCATCTGGAATTCTTCTCTGGGAAGATCGGCGCATACGCGTTGCATGATCCGACTCCACAAAGAGGCTGCGGCGCCACTTCCCTGGTTCATGGGGATGTTCACATCGTTGCCGATCCAGAGTGCTGCGGAATACTGAGGCGTCAATCCGCAGAACCATACGTCATAGCGCTCGGAAGTCGTACCGGTTTTTCCCGCAACCGGCTGGGCGGCGATCTTAGCGGCTCCGGCGATCCCGTTGTTCACCGTCGTTTCCAGAATGTTGGTCATCAGGGATGCTACAGATTCATCCATCACTTTATGGGAAATCGGCGTTTTTTCGAGAAGGATGTCCCCGTTCCG
>JAQUXD010000047.1 GCA_028692535.1 Eubacteriales bacterium
CTACGTTGATTCCGTAGACGAGTGGCCTCAAGGGAAATGGCTGTTCGGACGTGGGTGGAATCATGAATTTTTCGAAGACGAGAAAAGGTTTCTCACCCGGGATGACCTGGATAAGATCTCGACGGACATTCCCATTATTTTTATCCGTGTCTGCGGCCATATCGCCGCTGCCAATTCCCTGGCCACGGAAATGATGCTGGCGCATCCGAAGGCCAAAGGGATGATGGATAAGATCGAAGCAGAAAAAGGCCTTTTTAAAGAAGCTGCATTGAAAATCAGCTATGAGATCATGGCGCCGCCCAGCCTGGAAGAGATCGAGGATATGATTCTGTATGGTGTGGAGCGGATGAACCAGGCCGGAATCACGACAGTGCAGACCGATGATTTTTTGTCGCTGCCGGGCAAGGACTGGCGAACGATATCGGCAGCTTATCGAAATCTGGAGGCTCGGGGAAAGCTGAATATGCGTATCAATAATCAGGCCAGCTTCGCCACGCCCGAGGATCTGAAAGTCTTTCTTGACAGCGGGCTCTATAAGGAATGTACCGGAGATCGGTTCAAAATCTCGGCGATCAAAATATTCCAGGACGGCTCTCTGGGGGCTCGGACTGCCTTGCTGCGGGAGGATTATGAAGGATATCCCGGAGAACGGGGCATCATGATGCACGATCAGGATGAACTGAACCAAATGGTGAGTTTGGCCCATGATGCGGGACTTCCGTCCGTGACCCATTGCATCGGAGACAGAGCCTCGGATATGGTGATCAATGCTGTGGAGTACGCACTGAAACGGAATCCCAGAAAAGATCATCGCCACGGGATTATCCATCTGCAGATCACAGATATGGATATTTTGGAGCGGATGAAGAAGTTGGACATGATCGCAATGGTCCAGCCGGTTTTCTGCGGATTTGATATGGATATCGTAGCGCCAAGAGTGGGAAAGAAGCGGGAGAGCACCTCCTATCTTTGGAAAACCTTGATCAAGATGGGCATCCATTCTTCCGGCGGTTCAGATGCGCCGGTGGAACGGTTTGATGTGCTGGAAAACATTCAGATCGGCGTCACAAGAGAGAAGCTGACCGGCGGTCCCGAAAACGGTTGGATGCCGGAAGAACGACTGTCTCTGGACGAAGCGCTCCGCATGTTTGGCTATGAGGCGGCGTATGCATCCTTTGACGAGGACCGAAAGGGAACACTGGAGGTCGGAAAGGTAGCGGACATGGTTGTGCTGGCTGAAGACATCTATGAGGCGGATCCCCACAGCATCAAGGATATTCAAGTCAAAATGACCCTCTGCGGGGGGAAAGTGGTCTACGAAGCATAGGCGTGCTTTTAAATCTTTTCAATGATAAAACCGCCTTCGCCGCTTGCAAGCGGCGAAGGCGGTTTTGACATTTTTGATAGGGCTTATTCGTCCAGCGCGTGGATAAAAAGGCCGCTGGCCAGCTTGGGTTCGAACCAGGTGGATTTGGGCGGCATCATTTGTCCTGCGTCCGCTGCGGCGAGCAGCTCGTCCATGCTCAGGGGACACAGGGCAAAGGCGACGGCGGCGGAGCCGCCGTCCACGCGGCGCTCCAGCTCTCCAAGGCCGCGTATGCCGCCCACAAAGTCAATGCGCGCATCGGTCCTTGGGTCCCGGATTCCCAGGATAGGATCCAGGATATGCCTTTGAAGGATCGATACATCCAGATCGGCGATCGGATCCCCTGATGCAAAGCTTTTCTGTGCCTGAACGCTGTACCATTTGCCCCGAAGGTACATCGCATAAGTTTCCTTCTTTCTGGGCTTAAAGACCGTTCCCTTGATTTTGCTGATACGGAAGCCTGCCTGCTCGATTGCCGACAGCAGCTCTTCTTCTGTCCGCCCGTTCAAATCCTTTACGAGGCGATTATAGTCCATGATCTCCAGATCAAACGTCGGAAAGCATACGGCCAAAAAACCGTCATCGCCCTTGGCCGACGACGGCCTCTTCCGGGCGACGGTCACCGCAGAGGCCGCTCTGTGATGTCCGTCGGCGATGTACAGCAACGGGACATCCTCGAACCCGATGGACAGCACCTCGATGGCGCCCGGATCGTTCACCAGCCACAGTTGATGGGTTACGCCGTCATAGGCCTGGAAATCGTAAACGGGAACGTGGTCATCGGTCCATTTTTTGACAGTCACGTCGATTACCTGGCTGCTTCGATAGGTCAGGAAAACCGGCTCGGTGTGCGCCTTGCACACATCGAAATGGCGCGTCCGATCCCGCTGCTTTTCTTCCCGGGTCACTTCGTGCCGACGGACCAGGTTGTTTTCGTAGTCGCCGATGCCGGCGCAGCCCACTACGCCGGTTTGTACATGCTTGCCTGAAATCTGCCGGTAAATCATGTAGCATGCATTCGGTTCCCGGATCAGGATCCCCTCGGCCAGCCACTTTCGTAAATTGTCCCGGGCCCGTTCGTAGACGGCTTCCGCGTAGGGGTCTGCTTCGTTGGGCAGTTCGATTTCCGAACGGGAGACGCGAAGAAAGCTGTAAGGGTTATCGCCTGCCAGTCGAGTGGCTTCCTGCCGATCTACCACATCATAGGGAGGAGCGCACAGGGCTGCAGCATATTCCGCTTTGGGGCGGATCACAGTAAAAGGAGTAAATTTTGCCATGGGATGTCCTTTCCGATTAAAATTGTGTCTATTATAGCGCAAATCGAGGCAAAGAGAAAGCATCATCCCCCGGATTTGCACTGTACCGGATCAGGGGTTGTGTGCTATACTGAAAAAAACTTCCGCAACCCGTCGAAATCGGCGGCAGTACTTGATATACGCAGAAAGAGAGGCACAGATATGTTGATCGGATTGTTCACTTCCGGATATCAGAGAAATCCAATCGAACACGCATTCGAAGATGCAAAACGTTTCGGTTATGACTACGTGGAACTGTGGGGCGGTCGCCCAAGCGCTTATGCGCCGGACCTGAAAAACGGCGAGATCAAAGAGATCCTGCGCCTGATCGATCGCTATGAAATGCCGGTCAAGGGGTACTCTCCGGAAGCCAACAACTACCCCTATAATTATATGATCGGATCCGAAACCCAGCGGCAGGATGCTGTGGATTATCTCAAGCTTTGTTTTGACATGGCCAAAGCCATGGGTGCCGAATGGACCCTGGTGAGTACCGGTCATGCCGGATACTATGCAACTTATGACGAAATGTGGAGCCGGTTGGTTCGTACGATCCGAGAACTGTCGGATTATGCGGAAAGCATCGGCCACAAGGTGTTGATGGAAACCACGACGCCCTGGGAAACCAATGTGCTGAAAAACGCCAACGACATGGTTCAATTGTTTGACAGGGTTCCGTCGGATTATTTGGTCGGTATGCTGGATATCGTCGCACCTTTTGTTCAAGACGAGAGCATCTTTGCGTATTTTGATAAAATGGGTGCTAAATTGCAGCATTTGCACATCGTGGATTCCAACGGCGCGGACGAAACCCACGTGATGCCCGGGGAGGGCATCATGCCGTTCAGGGAAGCGATGCAAGAGTTGAAATACATGGGATACGAAGGGACAGCGACCATCGAGCTGGTCACAGCCTACATCCGGGAACCGAGACTCTATGCCAAGCGGGCGATCGATCATGTACGCGAAATGATGAAGTAGGAGTTATAGATGGACTATTTTATGGGAATAGATACGGGGACCTTCGAAAGTAAAGGTGTACTCGTTGATCAGAATTTTAAGGTGATTGCCGTTTCGGCGCATCCGCACGGAATGGACAATCCGAAACCCAATCACTTCGAACACGATGCGGAAGCTGTTTGGTGGCATGATTTTTGTGTCATTAGCCGGGATCTTCTGGCTCAGAGCGGAATAGACCCCAAAGACATCAAAGCCCTCGGCGCCAGCGCGCTGGGCGCCGACTGCCTGCCTGTGGATGAGCAGTGCAGACCGCTGCGCAAGGCGATCCTTTACGGGATCGATGCCCGGGCTGTCGATGAAATGGAACAACTGACGGAACTGTACGGGCAGGAACAGATCAAAGCCTGGTATGGACGGCCTCTGTGTTCCAGCGACGTGATGCCCAAGATCCTTTGGATCAAAAACAAGGAACCGGAGGTTTACGAAAAGACACACAAGTTTCTTACCGGATCCTCTTACCTGACCGCAAAGCTCACAGGGCGCTACACCGTCGATCGATTTTTGGGGCTGTCCAGCTTCAATCCCCTGTACCGGCCTGACGGTACTCCCGACGAGGAACTCTGTAAGCCGATCTGCAGGCCGGATCAGCTGGCCGAAGTGTTGTCGACCATCGATGTGGCAGGCCGGATCACGCCGGAAGCGGCGGACGAGACCGGTCTGGCGGAGGGAACTCCTGTCATCGTCGGGACCGACGATTCCGGCGCGGAAGCCATCAGCGCCGGTGTGTTGGAGCCGGGGGACATGATGCTTCAGATCGGTTCCTCCGTTTATATGTTTCTTTGCACAGACCGGCTGGTGAGCGATGATCGGGTCTGGAGAGAAGAATTCATCATACCGGGCACCTTTGATATATCCGCAGGAACGAATACCGCAGGAACGCTTACACGCTGGTATCGGGATCAGCTGTTTCCCGATGTGACTCAGGTAGCGGACAAAACCGGCAAAAATGCTTATGAATTGATGATGCATGGCATCGCGGATATCCCGCCCGGAAGCGGCGGACTTGTCACACTGCCTTATTTTGCAGGAGAGCGTACCCCCATCAACGATCCGATGGCCAAAGGTGTCATATTCGGACTGACGTTGGAGCATACCCGAGCGCATCTCTACCGCAGCGCTCTTGAATCTGTGGGCTTTGCCATTAACCAGCATTTCAGGATCTTCCGGGAGCATCGGGTGCCCGTGCGAAAGATCATGGCCACCGGCGGCGGGACGAAGAATCCTCTGTGGCTGCAGATGATTGCAGATATTACGGGAGAAATCATTCGGACTCCGGAAAACACCATTGGCGCCAGCTTCGGCGATGCCATGATGGCGGCCATGGGCATTCATTACTTTTCCAGCTATGGAGACCTGGCTGCAGTGGTCGAAGAAGGCGCTTCCTACGCGCCCGACCCCGAAAAGCATCGGATCTATCAGAAATATCAATCTGTTTTCGACGAGCTGTATCCGAAGACAAAGGACTTGGCACATCGGTTATAAAATGGTAAAATATGGATTATCTATCATTCTGGCGTCGGGCTCTCCCCGACGCATCGGAATGTTGCATGACATTGGAATACAACCGGAGGTATTGATCCCGGAAGTGGACGAAACGGTTCACCTTACACTGACGCCTCAGCAGACGGTCATGTGTCTTGCGTTGAAAAAGGCGCTGGCGGCAGAGTTGCAACTCAAGCAACGAGCGCAAGCTGATCGCAATGTATTGTTGATTGCTGCGGATACATTGGTCTATGCGGGAAAAGTGATGGGAAAGCCAATGTCAGAGCGGGACGCCTTCGAGATGCTGCGCTTTCTTCGGGGACGCACCCATTCGGTGTACAGCGGTGTTTGTCTCATCGGAGCGGAGCTGGGGATTCGTAGAGTCTTTTTCTGTGTGACGCATGTGAAGTTCTCCAACTATAGCGACGAAGACATCCGGCGCTACATTGCTACGGGCGAACCTATGGACAAGGCGGGCGCTTATGCGATTCAAGGAGGCTTTGGACCTTATGTGGAATCGATTGTCGGACCCAGAGACAACGTGATCGGATTTCCACTGGGTATGATCAAAGAGGAACTGAATGCCATTGGCATTGGTTTTAATGATAAGGGAACGGGTGCTTCGGAAACGGAGTGACCATGAATAAAACAAGCAGTATCGGACCTATGCTCAAGGAGCTTCCCCGAAGTGAAAGACCCCGGGAAAAAATCCTCTCTCAGGGTGTTTCCAGTCTTTCCAATGGAGAATTGATTGCGATTTTGATTGCCAGCGGGACCAGGGAAGAATCTGCGCTGGCTCTGGCGGGGCGGATCTTGTCCTTGGAAAACGGAAGTCTGGCCAGACTGACTGCCTGCCAGCCGGAAGAGTTCCAGAAGATCCGCGGCGTGGGTCTCGCAAAATCATGCGTGCTTGTGGCCGCGATGGAGCTTGGGCGTCGCATCGCAGTCAGCCCGGCGGAGAACCGCGCAAGACTGGATACGCCCGAAAAGGTGGCCGAGCTGTTTATGGAAGAAATGCGCTATCTAAAAAAAGAGGTTTTTCGGGTCGCGCATCTGAATGTAAAGAACGAACTGATCATGAAGGAAGACATCTCAGTCGGCGGTCTCCATTCAGCTGCGGCTCATCCGAGAGAAGTGTTTCAGACCGCCGTTAAAAAGGGTGTGAATGCCGTCATATTGGTGCACAACCACCCCAGCGGAGATCCGACGCCCAGCCACGCAGATCGGGCGACTACCGACCAGTTGGTCAAAGCGGGTAAAATTCTCGGAATACAGGTGCTGGATCATATCGTGATCGGAGACGGCAGCTACATCAGTTTGAAACAGCAAAGAATGCTTTAATGCGCGCTTTATGCAGAAAGGGATCCGTGAATGTTCAACTTTTATACACGGGACATCGGTATCGACCTGGGAACAGCCAATACCCTTATATATGCCAAAGGAGAGGGGATCATTCTGGATGAGCCTTCGGTGATCGCTGTAGACGCGTATACGGACAAGGTGCTGGCGACCGGATTAAAGGCCAAGGAAATGGGCGGAAGAACACCTGAACGGATTCGGGTCGTCCGTCCTTTGCAGGAGGGCGTCATATCGGATTTCATGATGACTCAGGTCATGCTCAAGGAATATGTAGAGCGGGTCGTGCCGCGAAAGCGGATGTTTTCCCAGCTCAGGGCTGTAGTCGGGATCCCTTCCGGCGTGACAGAGGTGGAGAAACGTGCGGTGGAGGAGGTGATACGCCAGCTGGGTGCCAGAGAAGTGTATACCATCGTTGAACCTATGGCCGCTGCAATCGGCGCCGGCCTGGATATCGACGAGGCCCGAGGCTGCATGGTCGTGGATATCGGCGGCGGCACGATGGACATCGCCGTACTTTCCATGGGTGATATTGTGAACAGCAGCTCGATTCGCTATGGCGGGGATAAAATGGACGAAGCCATCGCACATTATATTCGCAAAAAGTACAATCTCCTCATCGGCATTACGCTGGCGGAAAGACTGAAGCTGGAAATCGGCTATGCGATCCCGATTCCCGGGGAGTATCAGGACATCACTATGACAGCCAAGGGCAGGGATATCATCACCGGACTCCCCGCAACGGTGGAAGTCCACTCGGATGACATCATCGCCGCCCTGGAAGATTCAGTGCGGGTCATTGTGGACGGGATCAAAGGAACCCTGGAGCAGTCACCGCCGGAAATCGCATCAGACATCGTTGAATCAGGTCTGGTTCTGGCCGGCGGCGGCGCACTGCTGCGCGGACTGGACACACTGCTTGAGCGGGAAACCGGTCTCAAGGTCCATGTGGCAGAGAATGCCATGACTGCCGTGGCCGAAGGCACGGGAAAAAGCCTTCAGAACATTGCCAGACTGCGCTATCATGCGCAAACATCAAGAAAATACTGAGAATTCAGGCGGGAGAAAGCACTTTGTTCAAGTGGATCAGAGAGCATCGGGCCATCACATGCTTCATCATTGCCGCGGTTTTGTTGTTCGCCGTGCTGGTGGCTTCGTATGGCAGTCATGAGGATTCTTCTTATGCGCTGGCGCTGCAGGCCGTGGTGGCGGAGATCCATAAACCGATCACGGAGCTGGGCAAGATCCTGGATCGTGGCACGCGGGGCGTTTTCGGATTTCGTTCCCTGGTAGACGAAAACCAGGTCTTGAAGGAGCGGGTCGCAGAGCTGGAGGCGGAAATCCAGGATCTGCAGCTGAGTCAGGCGGAATTGGAAGAATTGAAACTTTTATCGGAAGCGCTGAACTATACCGGTGTTCAGGAAAGCAAGTTGAAGGTCGCAACCAGTGTCATATCCATGGACGGATCCAGTCACTTTAATATTTTCACCGTTGATGCAGGCGTGCGATCCGGTGTGGGCAAAGATGCGGTGGTAGTGAACGGCCAGGGTTTGATCGGACGCGTTATGGAGGTCGGTCAGGGTTTCGCAAAAGTCGTATCTGTAACCGATACAAACAACAATGTAAGTTTTCGAATCTACAAAAGTGAAACCGAAAGTTATCTGGGCGTCGCTTCCGGTGACGGTCAGGGCGGATTGTCCGGATATATGCTGGATGCGGATGCAAGGGTACGTGTAGGTGATTCTGTGACCACTTCCGGCATGGGCCTGTACCCGGCCGGCTTGGCCATCGGAACGGTTACGGCCGTGACCGAAAACAGCGATGCGCTGCTAAAGACCCTGGAGATCGAGACGGCTGTGGATTTCAGCAACCTGTCGAAAGTTCTGGTGATCGTCACTAAGGACTCTTTGTGATGCGCATCCGGTTGGGGCATATTCTCTTGGCATACGCGGCAGCCTTTCTGCTGCAGACGAATTGGCTGAGCACGTTTTCCGTCATCGGTGTATCGGCCAATTATGTATTGTGCGCTCTGATTCTGCTGAATTCGTACAGCGAGCGACCGGCTGTCTATGCGGGAGCAGTCCTCTGCGGGCTTTTGTCGGACCTGTGTCTTGGGCAGTACGTAGGCGTCGCCGCGCTGGCTTATTTAGCAGTCAGTGCCGTCTTGCGCGTGGTTTCCCGGGCGCTGGACCAGCACAATGTGCTGGCAGTGGTTTATACCGCGCTGTGGGCAACCGTCCTTTACGAAACGATCTACTGGCTGATCCTTATTCTCTTCGGCGGGCAGTACCGGTGGGCCTACTTGCTTGCAAGGCTGCCCGGTCTCCTGTTTGTCAACGGAGTTGTTACCGGCATTCTGAAAGGAATAACGCGCTGAGATGCTGAGGCTGCTGAAAAACAGGAACAATCAAATCATGCTTGCTTTTATTCTGCTGATGACGGTCTTGCTGATTCGGCTTTTTGTTTTGACGGTGATCCAGGGAGAGGTCTGGCGGGAACGTGCCTCGGATCTTACGACAAAAACACTGTATACCGCCGCCCCCAGAGGACGTATCCTGGATCGCAACGGCGTTGTTTTAGCCGACAATGTGTCCACCTTCAATCTGACGCTCAATCGGAGCGGACTGTCTTCCGCGACCCTCAACCGTATTATTGGGGCGCTGATCGATATTCTTGAGCGGAACCAGGATATCCATATCGATGATTTCCCGATCTTGCTGGAGGGCCAGAATTCCTTTGCCTTTACCTACGACGGCGATATCGGCAACTGGCTGCTGTCTCAGGATATGCCCGATCACTTCACGGCGCAGCAAGCCTTCGATGAATTGCGCAGGCGCTATGGCGTCTCCTCATCGTTGGATGTATACGATGCTCAGCTCGAGCTCCAGAACCGTTATGGCGTCTATCCCCCGATTTCTGTCCGCTACATGGAATTCACGCCGACCCTTGAAAAGAGCACATTTCTGGGAAGATACGGCCTTTCATCGGACATTACCGCCTCGGAAGCGTTCCGGAGTATCCGAGCGCGCTTTCAGATCGATCCCGGTTTGGCCGAAGAGGACATCCGAAGCATCATGATATTTCGAAATGCTCTGGATGCTTCCGGATACTACAGCTACATTCCGGTGACCGTCGCTTCGAATGTCTCTTACGGAACGGTGATCGAAGTGAAAGAGCGCAGTTCGGAATTTCCGGGAGTGGATATCGTGGCGGAATCGGTTAGGAGCTATCCTTTCGGAGAGACAGCCGGACACGTGATTGGCTATATGGGCACCATCGCGGATAGCGAGAAAGAGTTCTATCTGGATCAAGGATACAACACAGCGGATCTGGTGGGAAAGACGGGGATCGAAAGTGTTTATGAGAGTCAGCTGCGGGGAACAGACGGCATGAAAGTCGTTCAGGTAAACTCTCTGGGAGAGAGTATCAGCACTGTTTCGGACACACAGGCCAGCAAAGGCCACGATGTTGCGCTTACCATCGACCTGGAGCTTCAGCAGACGGCAGAAAGCGCTTTGCAAGGTGTGCTGAATGCGCTGTCAGAAGGCGGAACGTTCCAAAGCGCCTGGGGAAACGTGACATTCCCGCAGTATGTCAATGCAAACGTGGGCGCTGCCGTTGTACTGGATGTAAAGAGCGGAGACGTGCTGGCCATGGCGAATGTTCCGTCTTTTGATCCGAATCTCTTTGCGGCGGGGATCAACAGCGCCGACTGGAACGCCCTTCAGGCGGAGAATCCCAGAGATCCGCTTTCGCCCGCGCCCTTATTTAATGTTGCGGCAAGAACAGCTGTTCAGCCGGGCTCTGCTTTTAAAATGGTCGTTGCCGCGGCCGCGCTGGCCAACGGCTTGGATGCAGACAAGAGATATCGGGATGACGGAGCCATCGTGGTCGGCGACCGAACCTTTGGATGTCTGGTATGGAATGAATCACGGCAGACACATGGATACCTCAATTTGGTCGAAGCCTTGGAGGTTTCCTGCAATTACTATTTTTATAATTTGATCAGCAATTATGACCATGCACTCAACGTGTCGATGGGTATGGACCCGGCCATGAGCGCCGATGCCGTGACAGAGTACGCGCTGCAGTTTGGCCTCGGAGTGCCTACCGGCATCGAAATCCCGGAGGCTGTAGGCACCATCCCTTCCTCCGAGCAGAAGATGGTCGCAACGATCGCCGCGCTGCGTCGCCTGTTGCGCGCCAGAAGCGAATGGTATTTCGATACGGATGTGATCGAAGACAGCGAACGATTGGAGCGGACCATCGAAGAAATCGCAGCCTGGTGCAGCGATAATCCCTCCCGAAATCAGATCCTGATGCGGCTGGCGACAATGGGCATCAAGAAAGAGCGGTTGAGCGATTTGACAGACCTTGTGAAGTACAGTTATTTCAATCAGGCACAGTGGAACAAGGGTGATTTGCTGAACATGGCCATCGGTCAGGGCGGAAATGCCTACACACCGCTTCAAATGGCCAATTATACAGCAACACTGGCCAATGGCGGAGCTCGGAACCAGGTCAATCTGGTTCGATCGGTGGATGGCGGCGCAGTCATTGAAAAAACGGCGCCGGAGTATGTGGATGCCTCGCCGGAGGTGTTTGAAACGATTTTGGAGGGCATGCGCCGAGTGGCCCATGAACCAGGAGGAAGCGCTTCTCCCTATTTCAGCAACTTTCCCGTGACGGTTGCGGCCAAGACCGGATCGGCAGAAAAAAGCGGCAAGATCAATCCGCCTGATGAAGGGGTATATCTCAGGGAAAATCTCTACAGAATCGCCCCGGGACTGGTCTGGACAGATGTGCAGGAACGGGCGGACGTATTGATGCGAAGCAATCCGGTGGTATTCTCTTCCGTCAATGAAGCAATGCGCAGCGCAGTGGTCCAATTATCGGATTATGCCATCGGACCCGAGGACTTGGATGCTTATAAGGAAGACTATGACAATTTTTCCTGGTTTGTCTGTTGCGCGC